>JAZLHG010000001.1:0-3158 GCA_045616705.1 Lachnospiraceae bacterium
TACCATGCATGAACTTCAAGGCCTGCCTTAACAAGAGCAGCTGCCACATCGTCCTGTGTTGATAAAGGGTTAGAGCCTGTAACATACATCTCTGCACCACCTGCAGCCAACACCTTACACAGATAAGCCGTCTTCGCCTCAAGATGTACGGACAGTGCAACCTTCTTGCCTGCAAAGGGCTTGGTCTTACTGAACTCTTCCTCTAACATTCTCAGCAAATCACAATTTCTCTTCACCCATTCAATCTTCAACTCACCGGACTCGGCAAGATTAATATCTCTGATTTCGCTACTCATTACAAATCCTCCATAGATTTAATTACCAATGTTTATATTATCATGAAGCGCCATAACACGCAATTGCTCATTCGCTTAGATATCCGATTCTTAATACCGCCGTAGAATCCTTACTCTGCCTCAGTTTCGGACAGATGGTGCTTATATTCCAATACTGCTTCTTCCGAGCCGTTGGCAAAATACACCACTTCCTTACTACCGTTTTCCCTAGTAAGCGTAGCCAGTAGCAATGCCTTCTGATAACCGCCATTATAATACCGAATATCCGACAGTTCCCCTGCACGACAAATCAATCCCTCAACTTCAATTACCTGCTCACCAGAGTTGGGATCCGCTTCGTAGGGTAGCTTCATATAGTCTCTGCTATTGATGGACAGACTAAGTTCTCCGTCCTGTAAATAAATACTCAAGTCTCCGAAGGATTCGGCTCCGTTAAAATGCTCTCCTTCAATTCCGTCAGTCCAATAATACGGCCTGTCTTTGGACGCGTTTTCATCCTGAGAGACTTTATTCTCACCGACCTTCTTCTGTTTATAGCTCTCCCAGAACTTAGAGGCCTTGTTACTCTCATCAAATCCTGCAAGTTCCACACCGGAGTCAAAGGACGAACCATCTTCATCACTTCCGTAATAATCCGGTGTATCACCCTTCAGGGTCGCCTTTTTCAGATGCTCACATTTCGCAAAGGCTCTTTGGTCTATGCTGACCACCCCTTCACCTAACGAAACGGCGTTAAGACTCTTACAAGCTTCAAATGCGCCGGCTCCGATATAAGTAACCTGACCGGGAATCACCAGTTCCCCGCTTAACTGTTCACAACCCATAAAGGCATTTTCTTTGATATTTAGTAGGCTCTCAGGCAGGTTTACTCCTGTAATTTCCTTACAGTCGCAAAAGCTTGCCACACCAATAGAAGTAAGCCCTTCCGGCAAATCAAGTTCGCCACTTAATCCACAGCCATCAAATGCCATGTCCCCTACAATCTGAAGATTCTTTGGGAGGTTTATTTTACGAAGTGCACTACATCCTAAGAAAGCCTGGCTGGCAATAATCTCCACATCCTCCGGCAGTACCACTTCCTCAATGCCCTTACAGTCCTCAAAGGTATTGGCGTCAATAATCTGAATTCCCTTCGGAATCTCCACCTTACCGGCAAATACACAGCCTTCAAAAGCATAGGTTCCAATCTCCTTCAGATTCGGGCTGAGAATAAGGGTTCCGTCAAATACAGTATTTCTAAATCCATCGGTTCCAATACTTACAACCGAATCGGGAATCACCAAATCCCCCTTGAAATGGCCACTACCCACAAAGGTATCGATTTCAATATTCTGAAGGTTCTTTGAGAGCTTCATATTCCCATCAAACCCGGAACAATATCCGAAAGCATAGTTGCCGATTTCTGTCACGCTATCGGGAATGATCAAATCTCCGGTGAACCCTGCATTCTGATAAAAGGCTGCTTTACCGATAGAGGTTAACTTCTCGGGAAGAACCAGACTTCCCTGAAAAGCTGTAGTATAAAAGGCCTCTTCACCAATTGTGGTAACGGTAGAAGGAATCACCAGCTTACCGTTCAGTCCGCTGCAACCACGAAAAGCGTAATCTTTAATCTCCGTAACACCCTCAGGAATCACCAAGTCTCCTGTAAATCCGCTGCACTCGTAAAAGGCGAAATCTTCAATCTGTCGAATAGACTCCGGTAATGTCAGTGTTCCTGTAATCTCCGGGTGAAAATAAAACGCACTGCGGGAAACCGAAGTAACACCTTCCTCAATTACCAGTTTCTTAATGGATAGTTCCTTAAAAATCTGTCCGGCATCGTCCGGCATTTCACCCTGGCCACTGATGGTAAGAGTCTTATCCCATTTGTTATAAGACCATGTCAGATGGTCTCCCAGAGGGTTTGTCTTGCTCTTTCTGCCACATCCAAACATTAGTATTGTCGCTCCTATCGAAATTATCGTTATATAAATTGCCTTACGTATTTGTCTGCCGTTCATATTAGCACTCTTATCCTTAACTTCCGCTATCTTAACCTAGTTAATCTGACAACAAATTATCTTTGCCGAAATCATATACTCCTGCATCCACAAGAAGCTTGCCATTCTCAAGGGACATCTGCGGGCTATATACCAATTCATTTCCCTGCATGTCAAGAACAATCTCCACATTGGATATAATATCACTCTGGTTACAACGAACCACAACGATTTCACCTGCCTTGCCCTGATAGAGCAGTTTCTCTCTCTTGGGATATACATCCGGATTGTAATCTCCCCAGTCCAGGCTGTATACACTAACCACATAGTTCTCACTTGCAGGAACCAGCACATACACTTCTTCACCGGGCTGTTTCACAACATGGCACTTGCCCAGCTCTCCCATAAAGAGAAGATCCGAATACTCCTTCTTTGTATCAGAGAACAGCTCCCCAAGATAGACCTGAGAATAATTACCGGAGCATCCGATATAGGCCACACCCAATTTCGCATTTTCAGATTGCAGTTTCTTCCTGAAAATATCATTTAAGTCAGCCTTGGCGCCATCACTTAGAATCACTCTGTCCCCGGCATAGAGATGCATCCTGGCCTGATCAAGACAGTAAGTAAACACGATCTCCATGCTGCCGTCATAGATACCGCTTGCATAGATTCGGCCGTTCTCTGTCTCAATTCCCCAGTCCCCTAAATAATGGGCTGTATATCCATAAATCTGACCATGCTGGTAACTGAGAAGCACCAATGCCAATGCACCTGTATTCTGATCTCGCAGTTCCACCAAGCATTCTGTCAGTCCGTCCCCGTTGAAATCTTCATAATGCATGGACCGCACCTGAATGTCTCTGTCTGCTACATGATC
>JAZLHG010000002.1:0-3744 GCA_045616705.1 Lachnospiraceae bacterium
CCGATTCAGTGTGAATATTATGCACTGGAAGGATTAAGTCAGTTAATCAATACCATTAATCTGGTGAAGAAGAGATTGAATCCCAGGTTAACAATGGATGGTGTTGTATTTACGATGTATGATTCCAGAACCAATTTATCTAACCAGGTAGTAGAGAACGTTAAGGCAAATCTGAAGCAGAAGGTATACGATACCTTAATTCCCAGAAATGTCAGACTGGCAGAAGCACCTAGTTATGGTCAGCCCATTTGTAAATATGATCCGAAATCGGTAGGTGCAGAAAAGTACGCAGAGCTTGCTCAGGAGATTATCGAGCAGAATAGTTAATAGATTATAAAACGATAGAAGAGGAAATCAGAATGGCAGCAAAAGGATTAGGAAGAGGATTAGGTAAGGGACTGGATGCACTTATTCCTCCCGAGGAAGTACCTGTAACCAAACAGGAGAATAGTAAGAAAGAGAAGAAATCCGCAGGCGGCGTTGAATACGTGAAACTGTCTATGGTTGAGCCCAATCCCAATCAGCCCAGAAAGACATTTACAGAAGATGAACTGCAGGAATTGTCAGATTCCATTAAGCAGCATGGTATGATTCAGCCGATTCTGGTTCAGGATCGTAATGACCATTATGAGATTATTGCCGGTGAGAGAAGATGGAGAGCTTCCAGATTAGCAGGACTGAAGGAAGTACCTGTAATCATCGGACACTATACAGAGAAGCAGATTCTTGAGATTTCCCTGATTGAGAATATTCAGAGAAAAGACATTAATTCTATTGAAGAAGCATTTGCTTATAAGAGATTGATGACAGAGTTCAGCATGACCCAGGATGAAATTGCAGACAGTGTATCTAAGAGTAGAACTGCAATCACAAATACCATTCGTCTCCTGAAGTTATCTGAAAAGGTCCAGGAGATGGTCATTGCAGATATGATTTCTTCAGGACATGCCAGAGCTTTACTTGCAATCGAAGATCCTGAACTTCAGTATCAGACAGCACTAAAAGTATTTGATGAGAAACTGTCTGTAAGAGATATTGAGAAATATGTGAAGGAATTAAATAATCCCAAACCGGTTAAGGATGTTGAGAAGAAGAAAGAATTGGATTTCATCTATAAGGATCTGGAAGAGAAGTTGAAGATTTCTCTTGGAACCAAAGTAGCAATCCATGCCAAGGATACCGAAAAAGGTAAGATTGAAATTGAGTACTTCTCACAGCAGGAACTGGAGAGATTAACAGATTTCTTAATGGGATTAAAAGAGGAAGAGTAAATAGATGGATAGTAAATTATTAAGTGCAATCGGAATCAATATCGACCCGGGTATTCTGTTCTTGTTATTATTTATATTAATTATCATTCTGGGTATCAGTCTGTTTGTTCTGATGACTAAGTATACAAGACTTCGTACCAGCTATGAAGTATTTATGCAAGGTAAGAAGGGACGTAACCTGGAGTCTCAGTTCGCATCCGTTTTCGAAGATATTGAGAATCTGAAAACAGTAAGCGAGAAGAACAGAAAAGATATTAAGAGAATCATTGTGAATCTGAAGGACACTTACCAGAGAGTTGGTATCGTGAAATATGATGCCTTCAAGGAAATGGGTGGTAAGCTTAGTTTCAGTATTGCATTATTAAATGATAATAGCACCGGTTTTATTCTGAACAGTGTACACAGTAGTGATGGCTGCTATGTGTATACCAAGGAAATTATTGAGGGTGAATGTGCAATTTCTCTTGGTGATGAGGAGAAGAAAGCATTAATGTTAGCCCTTCAGGAAGATGCGAGAAATCGAGAAGCATAAGCGATGAAGCAGATACAGATTCAGGAGTTAAAAGGTGGAGAGTTATTGGCCGCACCGGTTTATACCAAGGAAGGTCAGATGTTGTTCTATGAAGGAACAAGAATAATGTATCCACAGATTGACAAGTTAATAGAGCATGAAGTAAACGAGGTGGAAGTTGTTGAAGAACCGGTTTATTCCAGAAAGCCTCAGGAAATCATAAAAGAAGAGGTATATACGGATTGTAAGGAAAAAGTTAAATCAATCCTTAATAATCATGTTTGTAAAGATGACGATACCTTGAAAAAGATTACAGAGACCGCTGAAGAAATCATGGACGACATCTTCGAGAAGGAAGAGATTGTGGATAGGGTCTATGATATCAAGGAGAGAAGTGCAGATCTGTACGATCATTCTATTACGGTTTCAGCATTGTCGATTATTACTGCCATGAAGATGAACATGGACAGAAATGCAGTATATTCCATTGGTATCGGCAGTCTTCTGCATGATATCGGCCTGAAATATCTGACGGTAGATTATAGAAATATCGATATCTATAATTTAAGTCCGGAGAATCTGTTTGAATACAAGAAACATACACTCTATGGCTTCTCCTCTGTAGAGAAGGAAGCCTGGATGAGTTCTCTGGCTAAGAAAATCATACTGTTCCACCATGAGCGCGTAAATGGAACCGGTTATCCACTGAAGCAGAAGAACATACCTTTGGAAGTACGAATTGTAAGTGTATGTGATGCTTTTGATGACATGATTTGCGGTATCGGTAACGAACAGGTTCATGTCAATCAGGCGATTGAGTATATTCTGAAATATCGTGAGGTGTTCTTCGACAGCGGTGTTGTGGATGTATTCCTGCAATTCGTGGCAATGTATCCTGTAGGAAGCAGAGTGCTGTTAAATACCGGGGATGAAGCGGTAGTGACGGAGCAGAATGACCATTATACCGATCGACCGATGATTAAGCGTGTAAGAGATGGTGCAACCATTAATCTGGCCGAGGACAGAGCATTTTATATAGAATCAATCATTGATGAAGAATAAGAGGAACCTATTTGCATAAATATTTGAGAGCGATTGGGTTCAGTGAAGTGAAGTCCAAGAAGGATTTGAAGAAGATTCTGAAGAAAGTAGTCTTAAATCCCAACAAAAAAGACTTCATGGATGTGGATCCGAATTGTATGTTAGTTGAATACAGCACATTATTTTCCCCGTCTACGGGGATTATTCTCAGAGGTGAGCTGGACGAGAAGGACAAGCTGACCATGGATTTCTACTACCCCATGTGTACCGGTAGAAATGTCAGCACCAACGAGGAGACATCCATTGAGCGTCATAGCGCAAGGGAGTCTTTTGGAGGCTTGTGTGAAGACAATCGTCTGGGTGTATCTCTCATCTATTACCTTCAGAATCAGATGGAATATATGAAGGAATCGGAGATGGGAAGGAGTATGAAGCCTTCCATTGCTTTCTCCGGATTATCCACCCAAGGGAAAATCATGCTCCCGATCCTTAAAAACGATAAGGAGAAGAAGAAGATTAAAGAAATGGCAGTGGCCAGAACCCAGCTAATTGAAGCAGCCAAGCATGGGGATGAGAATGCCATGGAGAACCTGACATTAGGTGAGATTGATACCTATACCATGCTCTCTAAGCGTATTCATAAGGAAGATGTATTTAGTCTGGTGGACTCCTATTTCATGCCTTATGGACTGGAGTGCGACCTATATTCCATTCTTGGTGAAATCGAGGATGTGTGGGAAGAGACCAACATCTATACCAAAGAGAAAATTTATGTATTAGACTTGAATTGTAATGGAATGTTGTTTACAATTTGTATTAATGCGAAGGACTTGTTAGGAGAACCCCTTCAGGGAAAACGATTTAAGGGTAGTATTTGGTTACAAGGTAAATTGCAGTATTCGTCTCTGTAGCTCAGTAGGA
>JAZLHG010000003.1:0-1462 GCA_045616705.1 Lachnospiraceae bacterium
GCAAAAACCTCTCTGATACTTCATCAGAGAGGTTCGTATTCATCTTATCGTTATTCCCATATTGCATATAGGGTTTTACCTGCCAGATTCTTCACCTGCGCCTTGTTGGTGTAACGGACTCTGCCGGTAGGAGACTCCGCCCATCCTGAGAATCTATGGCCGGGATTGGAGAACGGATTTGCCATCAGTTTAACCGAAGTATCCGCATCATTATGCTCCACTGTTATCGGACTTCCTACACCGCCATTAGGATCCAGAGTATATTCATACTCCCACATAGCCTTCAGCGTAACGGTACCGCCCTGTTTGGATACCAGATTACTGATACCGGACTCCCCATCAGCAAACTGTGTTTTGGTTCTATTTACGGAACCTTCCCAATTCTTGAAGGTATATCCGCTTCGAACATAAGTATTGTCAGGAAGCGTTACTCCGGCATCATAATAAGCCTTCACAGATTCCATAGGTGTTCCACCGGTTGACTTATTACCAACAAAGTTAATGTAATAATGAATCGGCTTCCACTGGGCATACAGCGTCACAGTCTCCTTCTCTTCGTCCGTCATACTGTTCACCAACTGCCCTGCAGTATAAGTAGTTCCGGAACCATCCGGTTTGGTGTTCCATGAATCGAATACATATCCGGTCTTGGTATATTTACACTTTGCAATCTTAGATGGACGGTCATATACAAAAGTACTCTTAACCGACCTGCCGGCTGCCGTATTGGGATCATATTCCACGTAATAGGTATTTGCTTCCCACTTGGCATACAAATCTACCGTACTGCCATCTACCGTACTCAAATTACTCTTGCCGTATTCCAGCGGATATTTGGTGCCTTTACACTCAGGATTTAAATACCAGGCTTTAATATGATATCCCGGAAGAATAAAGTTCGAACCGTCTGACAGCGAATCTCCTGCCTTCATATATTCATAGGTTGAAGGAGGAATATAACCGCCAAGTTCTCCGTTACCATGATAGTAGACAGTATACTCTGCGCCTCTCCACTGGGCATAAATCTTCAAATCGCCGTAATCTCCACGCTGTATCTTGTCAATCGGCTGGGTGAATTCAGGATCCAGATACCATCCCAAATGTACATAGCCCTTTTTGGTTGCAGGCTTTAGTATATAATTAGAATCCACTGTAGTGTATTTTGATTTACTTGCATTGGGATTATTCGCACCCGTTAAATTCAAATAGTATGTAATCTTATAGGAATCTAACAGCCACTTTGCATATAAATTCAAATCCTGTGCCAGATTCTTAGGAATCTGACGAACCAATGTACCGGTTCTAAAGTTGGAAGTTGTATACCATCCGCCGAATGTATAGCCATTTCTGGTAGGTTCATAAAGAGGAATGGCAGAATCACTTCTCTGATAGGTTACCGGATTACGGCCATCATTCACACCACCGCTCAGATTATACTTCACATTGTAATCTCTGGGGGTCC
>JAZLHG010000004.1:0-9822 GCA_045616705.1 Lachnospiraceae bacterium
TACCTTCACAATTGGTATACCTATCTTCTGCAAATGGCATATTGTTCTCCCTTACTAACTCGATTATAAAGTTCGACGAAATCATTATACTATGGCCTTCCGAGCATTTACAACACATAGAAAACGCAACTACTGTGTTCCGCATCGGCCCATAGATCCGTTTCCCCCAACACAAAAGAGGCTCCTTACGGAGCCCCTTTTGATTGAGTTGAAATCGTGTGCGGACACGAATGAAGTTTAAATTATTTATTTTCCTTCTTGGTTACTACGTCGAAGATAACGGCTGCAAGAAGTACAAGACCCTTAACTACCTTCTGCCAGTTAGCATCTACACCCATGATGGACATACCCTGGTTGATAACACCCATAAGGAGCGCACCAACGATAACGCCGGGTACAGTACCGATTCCGCCGTATGCGGAAGCACCACCGATGAAGCAAGAACCAATAGCATCCATCTCGTAGTTCTGACCATATGTAGGCTGAGCGGATGTCATACGAGCAACAGTGATCATACCTGCGATAGCTGCAAGGAAGCCCATGTTGGTGTATGCACGGAAGAATACCATCTTGGTATTGATACCGGATAACTCTGTAGCCTTCTGGTTACCACCTACACAGTAGAAGTAACGACCGATTGTTGTATTGCTGGTGATGTAACCATATACAAGAACGATTACAAGTACCCAAGCAAGAACAGTAGGAATACCCTTGTACTGTGATAACTGATAGAAGAACCATAAAACAACTGCTGCGATAACTACGTTACGAACAACTACGCCTACAAGACCTTCTACTGCATAACCCTTCTTGGTCTTGTTGATACGATCAACAACCTGAAGGCCAACATAGATCAGGGCGATTACGATACCTGCGATGAGACATAACAGGTTCAGCTCTTTGCCACCCATAGCAACTACAGGAGACGGGAAGTAACAGTCCTTACCACCACCAAACAGCTTGATGAATGTCTCAGACTTGATGGGAACTGTCATACCTTCCAGTACTACGTTACTAAGTCCTCTGAATACCAACATACCTGCAAGAGTTGTGATGAACGGAGGAATCTTAATAAACGCGATCCAGAATCCCTGCCAAGCACCGATTGCAAGGCCGATTACAATCATGAGAAGGATTGCAAGGTAAATGTTCATGCCCTTCTTCTCCATGAGGGATACACCAACTGCACCAACGAAACATACAACCGAACCAACGGAAAGGTCGATGTTACCACCGGTTAAGATACATAATAACATACCTGTTGCAAGAACGAACACGTATGCGTTCTGTGCGATCAGGTTACTAACATTCTGTGCCTGAAGGATCTTACCGCCTGTTTTCCATGCAAAGAATGCTGTAACGAGAACAAGCACGATAATCATAGTATATTTTTTTACAACGTCTAATACTTTTGTGTCTTTCATATCTGCTCTCCTTTACTAATTTGTCTTCACGATGTACGACATAATCTTTTCCTGTGTAGCTTCTGCGCCGCTAAGTTCACCGGCGATCTTGCCTTCGTTCATTACATAGATACGGTCACACATACCAAGAACTTCAGGAAGTTCTGAGGAAATCATCAGTACTGATTTACCTGCTGCAACCAGATCATTAATGATACAGTAAATCTCGTATTTAGCACCTACGTCAATACCTCTGGTAGGCTCATCGAGAATCAAAATCTCAGGATCTGCAAACATCCACTTTGCAAGCAGAACCTTCTGCTGGTTACCACCGGAGAGGTTACCAACGTTCTGTTCAACTGTCGGACATTTTGTTCTAAGCTTATCTCTGTACTCTTCTGCTACTGCAAACTCTTTATCCTTGTCAATTACCAGCTTGGAGCTGACTGCATCTAAGTTTGCAAGGGTGGTATTATACTTAATAGAGTTACTAAGGATCAGGCCGTTGCCCTTTCTATCCTCAGTTACATATGCGATACCAGCCTTAATTGCTTCATTTGCATTGTGAAGCTTTACTTCATTGCCGTTAATCTTAAGACTACCGGTAATGTTGGTTCCGTAAGTCTTACCAAAGATTGACATTGCAAGCTCTGTACGGCCTGCACCCATCAGACCTGAAATACCAACTACTTCGCCCTTACGTACGTTGATGGATACATCATCAACAACCTTACGCTCGGAGTAAATAGGATGATATACAGACCAATTGGATACTTCCATATTGACCTCACCGATGTTCGGTGTTCTCTTCGGGAAACGGTCTGTTAAGTCTCTACCTACCATACCCTTAATGATACGAGCTTCGTCAATTTCACCGGCTGTATTATCCAGTGTCTCGATGGTCATACCGTCACGGATGATGGTAATCTTATCTGATACGTAACTTACCTCGTTCAGCTTATGGGAAATAATGATAGATGTAAGACCCTGTTTCTTAAACTCAAGAAGAAGATCAAGTAATGCCTTGGAATCATCTTCATTTAAGGATGATGTAGGCTCATCAAGAATTAAGAGCTTCGCATGCTTAGCAAGTGCCTTTGCAATTTCTACAAGCTGCTGCTTACCTACACCGATATCTTTGATCAGAGTATGGCTGGATTCATTCAGACCAACCTGCTTCATGTACTTCTCAGCCTGTCCGTAGGTCTCTGTCCAGTCGATACCTGTTTTTTTCAGTCTCTCGTTACCAAGGAACATATTCTCACCGATTGTAAGATAAGGAATCAGTGCAAGTTCCTGGTGAATAATTACAATACCTTTCTGTTCGCTGTCTTTGATCTTAGCGAATTGGCACACTTCTCCGTTGTAGACGATATCGCCTTCATAACTGCCATATGGATAAGTACCACTCAGAACGTTCATCAGAGTGGATTTGCCGGCTCCGTTTTCACCAACCAGTGCGTGAATCTCACCTTCAGCTACCTGAAGATTAACGTTATCAAGAGCCTTAACACCCGGAAAGGTTTTGGTTATGTTTTTCATTTCAAGTAAGATATTAGCCAAAGTAGTCCCTCCCACAATTTCATTCAATCGTTATTTCAAACATACAGGCGGGCCTTAAACCCGCCTGCATTTTGTTCGGTATAAACCGATTGTTTTAGATTACTGTAAATCAGCCTCTGTGTAGTAACCGGAGTCGATTAAGAGCTCTTTGTAGTTGTTAACATCAGCAAATACGGGCTCGCAAAGGAATGAAGGGATAACGCCTGTTCCATTGTCGTATGTTGTTGTGTCGTTAACAGGAGCCTCGCCGCCCTTCATGATAGCGTCAACCATCTCAACAGTCTTAGCTGCGAGTGTACGTGTATCCTTGAAGATAGACATGGACTGCTTACCAGCAAGCATGTTCTTAACCTTAACGATATCACAGTCCTGACCAGTGATGAAAGGCCAGCCCATACCAGCTACATCGTAGTTAGCCTCAAGAGCGTTTGTAACACCCTGTGCTGTAGAGTCGTTAGAAGCAAGAACTGCGTCAAGCTTTGTGCCATCTGCGTAGTTAGAAGCGATGATGTTCTCGAATCTCTTCTGAGCTTCTTCTGTAGACCAGTTAGCTGTAGCAACTTCTTCGAAAGAAGTCTGGTTAGACTTAACAACTAACTTACCAGCATCAACGTAGGGCTGAAGGATATCCATAGCGCCACCGAAGAAGAATCTTGCGTTGTTGTCACCAGGATCACCTGTGATTAACTCGATGTTGAAAGGACCATCAGCGTTCTTCAGATCAAGAGCTTCCTCAAGATACTGACCCTGCTTTGTACCAACCATGTAGTTATCAAATGTTGCATAGTATGTAACAGCATCTGTGTTCATGATCAGACGGTCATAAGCGATAACAGGAATGTTAGCTTCCTTAGCCTGTGCAAGTACAGTACCAAGAGAATCACCATCGATAGAAGCGATAACGAGACACTGAACACCATTGGAGATCATGTTCTCAATCTGAGAAACCTGTGTCTGGATATCGTTTGAAGCGTACTGAAGGTCAACATCGTAACCAGCAGCCTTTAACTGCTCTTCCATGTTAGAACCGTCCTGGTTCCATCTCTGCAGATCCTTTGTAGGCATTGCTACACCAACAAGGTTTCCACCAGCTGCTTCCTCAACAGGAGCTGCCTCTTCTGCTGCAGGAGCTTCCTCTGCTGCAGGAGCTTCCTCTGTTGCTGCAGGTGCTGCGGGCTCTGCTGTTGCTGCTGCTGAACCACAACCAGCAAGAAGAGAAGCTACCATAGCAACGCTAAGTACTACGCCAAGTAATTTTCTTTTCATTTCGTCTTTTCCTCCCTAGAAAATTTTTATAATTCGGTGGATTCCCACCACGATTTGTACTATATCATGGATTATCTAGTATTAACTTGTTATTATCTTGATTTTTTACGTAATTTAAGTTACATAAAAAATGCCCTAGCATTATTTTGTAATGCTAAGGCAATTTTGTGCTACTAATTTGTGCTATATGCGTTCTAATTCGCATTTCCTCCTATATAAACATCCTCTGCCAGATGGAATCCGCTCTCAATAACCGCTTCGTCCAGATTCTCTCTGGTTACACCAACCGGCTCCAGTGCTACATAGGGAATATCGTATACACCGTCATAATAAGTATCCTTAATATCCGGTGTCTCCCCCTTTGCAATCTGCACTGCATACTCAGCTGCCGTCTTGGCAAGCTTATCAACCGGCTTATAAACCGTCATAAGCTGAGTACCTTCCACAATCCTCTGACAGGCTTCCAAATCGGCATCCTGACCGCAGATGGGAACCTCTCCCGCAAGGCGTCTCTCAGACAGCGCCTTTATGGCTTCGCCGGCCAGGCTGTCATTACCACACATAATACAGTCCACCCCTGCTTCTGCCAGTTGCTCATAATTCTCACTGATATAATCATAAGCAATTTCTGCCTTCCAGTTCTCACATCGAACCGTTCCTACCACCTTGCCACGGTAATTATCCATTACCTGCTTAAATCCGCTCTCAACCATATCCGTATTGTAGTCCGTCTCCGGTCCGCAAATCATCACCACATTGGCATCTCTGCCCGCTTCGCGGAAAATCGCCTCTCCCATCAAACGTCCTACTGCTTCATTATCAAAGGAAATAAACAGATTCACGTTAGCAGAACGAACCACACGGTCATAACAGATTACGGGAATGCCGGCTCTGATTGCCTTGCCTACCGCCCCCTGAATCTTATAAGCATCAATGGGAACCACAACGATGGCATCAACCTTTTTATCAACAAAGTATTCAATCTGGGCAATCTGCTCTTCTACCTCACCGTTTGCAGTCTGCACATTTACCTCCGCTCCCAGTTCTCTGGCAGTTGCAACAAATACATCGCGTTCTCTCTGCCAACGCTCAATTACAAAGGAGTCAAAGCTCATACCGATTTCGATGGTGTCAACAACCCCCTGCTCTTCACTTTCCCCGGAGGGGCTGGTGCTTGTACATCCACTAAGCAGAAGACTGATTAGCATCATCACTGTAATTAACTTCATTAGGACTGATTTGTTCATGTGCTACCTCTTATTTGTTCCCCAGTTCTTTGTACTCTGTCGGTGTCACGCCCACTGTTTTCTTGAATATACGGCTGAAATAGTTGGGATCCGAATAGCCGACCTGGGCGCAGATCTCCTTCATGGACATTCTGGAGGTATTGAGCAGATTCTTAGCTTCCTCGATTCGAATAGCCGTTACATACTCAATAAAGTTCTCACCGGTTTCTTCCTTAAACAGTTTACTGAAATAGTAAGGACTGATGTTCACCTCTCTGGACACATCATCTAAGGAAATATCTTTATTATAATTCTCACAAATATAATTCTTGGCAATGGCAACTGCGGAAGAACTCTGCTTCTGCTTGTTCTCACGAACCTCACGGGAAGCAATGCTGATTTTCTCAATGAACCAGTTCTTCACTTCATCCAGAGTCTGCATGGCAAGAATCGCAGGCAGGTAATCCTGACGGGATAGGAACTGATATTTCATACCGCCTTCCTGATAAGCCAGATGTTCAGACCATAACACAAACTCCAGAGCCTTAAGCTTCACATCCATAAAATGGTCCGCATAGTTATGCTCCATCCACTCGAAGAAATGAGTTGCCGCAACCACAGCATTGTTCTCCTCACCCTTCTCTGTATATTCGAAGATCTCTCGTTCCGTATCAACAGGATAATCCGCCTCATAGGACACACGAATCGCCAAGTCCTCAATATGAGCTACGGTTCCTGTGGAATTACGAAGAGCACGCTGGGCTTCCTTATAAGATTCCCCACATTCGCTAAGCTTCATGGCAGAACCGATACCTGCTCTGAACTTAATATCCGTACGTTCTGACAGCTTATGAAGCATCTCCCTGCACTTCTCAATGATTCGAATACGCTCCGCATAATCAATGTTGGGCGAAGATACCGGAACCAATACCACCATACGGTTCGACATCAGAGACCCTGTTACACAGGGAAAATAAGCCTTGGTCACTTCTTTGAATTCATTATAGTAACTCTGGGAGCGAACACCCGCGCCGACCACGTTGGTCATATGGTTATCTTCCTTCTGCTCCCCGAACTCTAAAAGGATCATATAGCCGAAATCATCCTCAAGTCCCAGCAGGTCGCGATAGTTGTCAATAGATTCCGCATAGCTGTCCTGGAACAGGATGGCATAAATCATATTATTTTCGATAATCGGAATAACTGTTTCTAATTTCTCTTTAATCAGAAGATCCTGACTTCTCTTAGCTCTGGCCTTGTCAATCTGTTCCATGGCTCTGGTCAATACCGCGACGATTGTCTCCTGATTCACAGGCTTATTCAGATACTCCAGAACGCCTAAATTAATGGCTTCCTTGGCATAATCGAATTTATCGTAAGCACTAAGCACAATGAAAACAGTGGAAGTATTAAATCTGCGAATCTCCTTCATGGCATCGATACCGTTAATACCCGGCATCTGGATGTCCATCACCGCAATATCAGGACGGAAGGATTCTGCCAGTTCAATCACGCTTCGACCGGTTTTGGCAGATGCGATTTCACACTGTCCCTCGAAATTCTTCTGAATAATAAATTTTAATGACTCGATCACGATTCCTTCGTCATCGGCTAACATGATTTTGTACATAAGTGCTCCTATATAACGCTGATTACTTCTCTTCTAAAGGAATTCGGATGGTTGTCTTGGTTCCTTTATTAAGTCCTTCACTCTCAATGGTGAAGATATCTTCTCTGGCAAAGAACAGTCGCAGACGAGTAATTACATTGGACAGACCTACACCGTTAGAATCATCGGATACGTCTGTTGTGGTAACCTCACGCTTCATAATCTTCTCAATCATCTCCGGTTCAATGCCCACACCGTTGTCTTCCACACATAAGCAGGCATTATCGTCTTCCCGATAGAGGGACAACTTGATATGACCCTCCCAGTCAATGTTACGAATACCGTAATTCACCGAATTCTCCACTACCGGCTGAAGAATCATACTGGGTACAACCAAACTAAGCAGTTCCTCGTCCAGTTCCTTCTCGAAATGAATATCTCCTGCAAATCTTACATTTAATATATAGATATAACTGTCCACCAGTTCCACTTCCTGGGCAATGGTGACACGTTCATTATTCTTCTTCACATTATAGCGGAAGAAATCCGCCATATTCTGAATATACTTATTGGTTCTGTCAGCACCCTCTAACATCGCCAGCTGGGCACCGGCATTTAAGGTATTAAACAGGAAATGGGGATTGATCTGGGCCTGAAGATATTTCAGCTGTGCATCCTTTAAATGCGTAGCCATAATCAGCTCCTTCTCCTTCATAGCATTCTCCAGTTCCATTCGCACACGAAGCTGGTCAATATATTCGCGAAGGCTGACCACCATCTGATTAAAGGCATTGGTTACAACACCAATTTCATCCTGAGACTTCACCCTCACCAGTTCCACATCCAGATCACCCTGGGCAACCACATCCGCTCTCTGGGCAAGTTCCATCAGAGGGTTGGTAATACTTCTGGTAACAAGGAGAAGCACTAATACATTAAACAGTGCAATCAGCACCAGAATTGACAAGCAGAACCACTCGGACAATCTAAGGGACGCAAGCAGTGTGTTGTAGTTCACTGAGTTACTCTTAAACTGTTCACTGTTCAAACTGTATATATAAGTCGTCAGATAGGAGAATAATCTACTGGCATTCTCATATCCTCCAACGTATTTCTCAATATTACGACCTCGCTTGGCCTGGACGGTAGCGTTGGTAATCTTAAGATAAGCCTGAGAGAGATTGTGAATCGTCTTCTCCATCATCTTCTCATCATCATTGGTAATACCGGAATACAGACGTTCCATCTGATTGCTGTAAGTCTGTTCGTTCTTATAGTAACGTTCCAGTGCGTCCGTACTCTTAGTCTTCAGATACTCAGCCATAGAGTTCTGAACGCCTTCTAAGGTCTCACCCATTTCTGTAAGCGCCACATTACCGGCATAAATCTCGTCTACACGCTTAATCATGCTGTTAAGACTGGTATATACATAGAGATTCACAAGGAAAATCAACATTGAAGTCATTGTGAAGGTAAGCACCAATTTAAACCGAATCGGACGACTTCGGAAGGAATCAACGACTCTCATATTCTTCCTCCTTCCTTAAGTAAGCGGCCACATTCGATTCATCCACACAGGTAAAATCAACCGAGAAATAGTCACTGACATATCCTGTCTCCAGATACTCATGAATCGCCTCTACACAATACTTGCCCATTTTGGGAGTATCGGTGGTAACACTTGCATAGATACCGCCTCTCTCAATAGCGCGAAGAATCGGTTCAGAATCGAAATATCCGATGACATAGATCTGACCTACTTTATTCTGGTCTACCAACATCTGGTATACACTACTGGTATTCTGTTCGTTTAAACACACAATAATATCCGGAAGATACTCTGAATTCATCAGAATGTCTCGAATCTTCTCCTCAGTACGGAATACAGAATTGGCTTCAATTCGTTCTGTAGTAACTGCCAGATTCTGCTGGGTCTCACTGTTTCCTTCAAGGGCTTCCTGAATTGCGGTATAGATAATTCTCTGGGATGCATTATTGGTCTGACCGTCAAGAAGAATCAGCACCTGTACCGGATTCTGAATCTGAAGAGATGCATCACTGATTTCATTTCTCTCGGGTCTGTTCTTACGAATTTCAGCTGCAGCCTTATTGATCAGGCTTCCATACTCCGTACCGAAACTGTAATTATTAATACCTACGAAGCTGACACGGCCGCTTCCTACACAGTCATGGAGAATGGTTACAACCGGAATGCCTTCCATATTCGCCTTATAAATAAGAGAAGTGGTGATATCATCTTCGTCCGCTTCCAGGATAATGCCGTCTACTTTACTCTCTATTGCGATTCTGAGAAGCTCCGTCTTGGTGAAATTCTTCGACAGATTCTTGCCATACTTCTCTATATATACATTCAGCGGATCACCAACCAGCTGCATCTGCTCATACACAGAATCCCACATAGAGTCATCCGGATCATCCACAATTAAGGCATAGTGGGCATCATATTCCGTAGAACTGACACGTCCCATGTTGTTCATTTCCTCTAACCTGTTACGGAACAGAACCATACTGAAAATAGTGGCCAGAAGCATAATGATGGTCAGTGTAACCAGCACTACTGTAAGTATTCTCTCTTTTCTGGAAAATCTGGGTTCGCTCATCCTAAATCCTTATCCCACAAAATGCCTGTTTCATTATTGAAATCATGAACAGCAATATCACCATAATAAAAACACCATAAGAATCATCTTATGGTGTTTTCATACTATATCATATTGTAATAATTCCTGTTTGA
>JAZLHG010000005.1:0-4679 GCA_045616705.1 Lachnospiraceae bacterium
CTGATACAACCTGCAAGAAGAAAAGGTGCAAAGGGTAGAGATTTGGACTTATGCGTAATAAGCATGACCAGGCCATAAATACCGGCCAACAGGCAACTAATTACTGACATAATCATTCCCAGTTCAGCACCTAACGCATAACCACAAGTCAGAAGCATCAGACCATCTCCCAAACCGACCTGCTCTTTATTAATAGCTCCCATCATTAGCAGAATTGCTCCCGGCACAAACCGTAGCCCCATCTCCATAAACCCTAGCCATGGCATATCGACTGTCCTGCGGCACACCATTGCAACAACACCCGTCGCAACAATCAGCAACATATTAATTTGTCGATATCTTAAATCGGTATATGTACAAATAGACAGAAACACCACGATTAGTCCTATTAATATCCACATCGTGAACAAGGTCTCCTTCCTCCCACTTGTGAAAGTGGTATCTGTCGAACGCTTCTTGATAAACCGGAGCAATTTAAATCAGAATGATACCTATCGCCTTCCGGCGTGATATATAGAACCTGACTATTCTTTTTCCCATGACAGTGACTACAGGATTTATATTTTTCACCCTCATCGTTTCGTAATGCATCAACATCTGCTCCCGTAATCTGCCGAATGGTCAGCCGGATATGCGTGCATTCCCTGCTTCGGTGATATACCTCTCCATTCTCTGTAATATAGACATAGACTTCTGTCTGCTGTCCTGTGCCCCTGCTATTTAACCCGTTAATATAGCCGACCCAGCTATGAACAATCACTCCCTGACGAAAAGATTTCTGAAATAAATGATTCATATCATAGGGCAATTTCCCTTCATAAGCTGCTGTCAGTCTAATAATTTCATCAGACTGAGAAACGGTACCTGTCAAGCAAACACCGGCTGCCCCACCCTGCGCAGGAATATGCGATAGATCTGCACCAAGTCGATTCGAGAGGTCCTCCACGGCAGTTTGTTCATCGAATTTCGTATCAGAAGTTATTTCTCCCAGGTATATTCCTTCTTCATACAGGATGTTCTGTACGTGGATTCCGAATCTTAATTGAAGCAGAAGCGCAATGAGTGACATCATTGCGAAAATAAAAATCGGTAGTACCAAGGCAGCCTCAATCGCAAGACTGCCTCGAACCTGAGATCGCCTGAAAACACTCTCCTTCGGTTGAATATGGGGGAGTATTCTTCTGATCTGTCCGGAGAGAATATGGACAATATATTCGAAAGAGAGCATTTTCAGACCTCCCAAGTTCATCTATCGATTTCTATTGATAGCCATAGGAACGTTTAATGTTATAACCGTAACCGTAATCACTTTGCACATCCATTCTGACAGTGGCATGTACAATACAATCATCCACCATAAAGCCTTTATGACCCATAGCTTGCAGATTCATCTCCAGAAGATCCATACATCGAAATCGCAGTTTCTTCATGGATTCTCCTGCAAGTAGCCCGCACAAATATTCCTGGTAATCCTGATCACCACTGTATCCGCCACCGCAGTAGTCAAGGAATTCTTCAAGTTCTTCAAGAGGTAATACAAAAACCTGGTTCCCTTCCATCGTTACACTTCCGCCATGAATAAGACCACTAACCTGAATCACTGCCTCCCCGCAAGCCCAGGCGTATAGAAGGGCCTCCTTCAATGCTTCCGGATCCCCTTCTACGCACAGCATTGTAGCATATGTTTCTGCCTGACGGACTGCCGATGCATCACAATATAGGCTGTTCAAATTATCTTCTTCCCGTTGTGTAAGAATTCTCTTTAGCGTGGCTCTAAGTGCTGCTTCTTCTGTAGATTTGCCACTAATCAGAAACTCCTGCTCACACTCCCATACTCCATAACCGGTCGGCTTCACAAAACATCCAAAGTGTTTCACAAGATAGGCGTAGAAGTCATCATCCTTGCCCACTCCTCTGCTGCCGTTCCCCTTCCGCAAAGTACGCTTGGATGGTGGGGAAGAAATCAATTTCCCACCTGGCTTCTGAATTTGAATAAGATCCAGAATATCATTTGTAGTGACAATGTTATACACATCTCTTGCAGGATTAAAAGGAACCACACCCACATGCTCCAATGCCTCTTCATATCCTTCCATAAATTCGGACTGCTCCCACACCGATAAGATGGACGCCAGTTTCTTATAATCTCGTCCATCAGGCATTCCATACTCTGCCACCATCTCGGTTGCCTGGGTATAAAGCGCACCACCTTCCCCATCACTAAGCAGTTCTTTTTCCTGTAAAGTCACCTTCTCCACCTGCATTTTCAGCCAATCAGCAGCACCCGCACCGGGCTCCGTGAAATTTACCGATGCATACTCCTTCAAATGCTCAGTAAAACGCTCCTCACTTCCTTTTGCGGCTCTATATGAACAGTCCACCGCCAATAAATCATACTTCTCCCATAAGTCCTTATTGAACTCACCAAAACAGGAGTGAAGACCAATCTGCATTACCCGTTCGGTCTGCGCTCTTACTGCCTGTGCTCTGGCACTCTCAATCACCACACCAATAAACGCCAAGAGAATCGACAACATGAGAGCCAGAGCAGTGGTAATTTCACCTCTGAACTTATACGGCATTGCTATCCTGCACAATTCGCTCGAAAATACCATTCATTAGCGAAGTCAATTGATCACGGAAAATAATGACCAAACCAATCAATACCACCAGAATCAAAATGATCTCTACCACCCCGACACCGGATTCGTCTCTTATAAACCTCTTCCATATCGACTCATTCTGTTTCTCTTTTTTTAATTCCATCTTGTTCCTCTCTTCCCTTCTACATTGCAAATGACATTGCTGCAGGTATCAGAATCATTACTAGCACTACAATCAACATGACAAACATCGGTCCCAGTAACTTGGTTCCTGCTTTTTCCCCAAGACTCCTGGCTTCTCTTTTTCGCTCCATAAATGCCTCTGACACAAGTCGCTCAAGCTGGCCCTGAATCTGTGAATTTCCGGTCTCAAGCGACTGAACCAGGAGACTAATAAGAGATTTATAAGATGTAAGTCCGATGATTTCCGCAAATTCCCGATATGCCTCGACTTCACTCATTCCACTCTTCATTTTCTCGTCACTTTTCATCATCTGCTCATAAACTGCACAGGGCCCACTGCTTTTCTTCCTAATTCCATAATCCCTACAGATTCGATGCCAGGCATTTTTAAGTGTTAATCCCGCACGCAGATATAAGGTCAGTCTGCTTACTAACTGTGGATACTCCCGGTTTAATTCTTCATCCCTTTGAGCGGCTCGTTTCAACAGCTTCTCATCGTCTTTAATATAGACCAGCATTGCCAGCACACATCCACAGAGAATCAAACCGGCCACAGAGCTACTCTTCACTTCCTGATATTTCAATATGTGATTATCCACCACCTCCGGAAGCTTTAAATACTCGTATTGCGTTTTCTCATTCTGCGCTGACACCGCTTCCTCCGTCTGATTCCAAAAAGACTGTTCCCTTCCGACACTTTTCGGATATATTCTGACCGTATATAAGCGCTCCTCTTCATAGTCCTCGTATCGGACTTCCGCAGTCAGAATCACCATAACCCCGGCCTTCTGTTTACGAAGCTCTTCTGCATCAATTCGTCCGGTTGTTTTAACAAGAAGCGGTTTGTCAGATTGCCAACGAATACGAAAAGGATACTCCGGAAGCGATTCAACCAGTTTCAAATCTTCCGTAATATGATCCGCCTGCTGCCCTTTTGGTATAATAACCGCATTCAGCTTCTCCCAGAATTCCGGAAGCATTTTCTGAATCTCTTCATCCGAATAAGTTCTGCTTGCTACCGATAGATTCATTTTGTGTTTAAGGCCTTCCGATTCTGCAATGAGGTGCACCGTCTTATCCGATGCGTCATGCTCATTCCTACGAATAAAATACCCATCAATCAATTCTCTTCGGTTGCTCTGTTTCCACCCTGCTACAATGGCAGCCAACACCGTTGCAAGCAAAATCAATCCTGCCAGAATCAGTCTCTTTCTAAGCTCCTTTTGAATCTGCTCATCCGCACGGGCACCATACAATTTCCGAAAGGCGTCCCTCTGCTTGGAAGATAAATACATAAACCCTCCCTATACCTTGATATCCAGAATCTTTTCCCCATAGAGATATGCAACGATATAAGCTCCCAAACATAAGCTCATAACAACCTGGCCAAATAAGTTATGGTACAAAACGCTCATAAAATCGCCAGCCGTCATTTTTAAATACAACACAATACAAAGGGGAATCACCATCATCATTCTTTGCTCCATTTTTTTACCGCTGAGCGTTGTTTGTATTTCAGCTTCTGTATCCTTTTTCTCCTGAAACTGCTTTGCAGTCTCTTCAATTACATTGCTCATCTGACCACTATTTTCTTTGGCAATAATGAACACCTGAGAGAACTCGGCAATATCTTCTACACCGGCTCTTCTGCCAAGATCCAGAAGGGCTTCTGAAAAAGAGACCGCTCGTGCCATTTTGACCCTAAGCAGCTTGATTTCTCCCAGAATGATGCTTCTTTTACCATAAAGTTTCTCTATTTCTTCCGCAGAATCCACAAAAGCCTTTTCTGCAGATATACCGCCGTTCATTAAGGCCGCGGCAGCAACAATCCAATCCACAAATTCATTTCGAAGCTGCATTCTACGTCCGGCAATCAGTTCTTTTTTACGATAA
>JAZLHG010000006.1:0-2420 GCA_045616705.1 Lachnospiraceae bacterium
TAATCGGTCGATCGCATAAACACAAGATCATGAATCGGTATTCGGTTTTGAAGGTTTGATACCTTTTATTCCTCGATAGCTCAATGGTAGAGCATTCGGCTGTTAACCGAAGGGTTGTTGGTTCGAGCCCGACTCGGGGAGCTTATTAAATGGATTAATTCCGATTGATTTCGGACCTTTAGCTCAGCTGGTTAGAGCATCCGGCTCATAACCGGACGGTCCTGGGTTCGAGTCCCCGAAGGTCCATTTATAAATTTTTGGCCTAGTGGCTCAGTTGGTTAGAGCGCCGCCCTGTCACGGCGGAGGTCGTCGGTTCGAGTCCGATCTGGGTCGTTCCAATTTCATATTGGTCCGGGATCTTAGCTCAGCTGGGAGAGCATCTGCCTTACAAGCAGAGGGTCACAGGTTCGAGCCCTGTAGGTCCCATATATGCCGCAGTGGCGGAACTGGCAGACGCACAGGACTTAAAATCCTGCGAGGGTTAAACTTCGTACCGGTTCGATTCCGGTCTGCGGCATAATTTTTAAGAACAATGGAGTTCGCTTAATAGCGAACTCTTTTTTATTTCTTTTTGCTTGTTTATTTGGGTACATGCTTATGAGAAATTTGGAGACTAACGACTATTTACTTCTTAATAACATCATTTATCAGGTTTATACCATTGATGGCTTTGAAGTAATGCTAGATCAAGTATTTGAGCGTCTTAAGTTATTGATTGATTTCAATAACTACGATTATATTGTAGATGTTACGGAAGAAGTGGAACATCATAAATCTACTGCATCTGCAGGTCATTCGTTGCGATTAATTCTTGAGTATAACAAAGAGTTTGTCGGAGTTGTTACAATCTTCAGAGACTCAGCAGAGCCTGATTTCTCATATGATGAGATTTTTGTTCTTGATCTTCTAAAGGATCATTTATCTTATCGATTCTATCAATATAGGAAGAATGCCGATTCTTCCAAAGAGAAACTATCTGTGAGAGAAGCAGCTGAGAAGTATCAGCTTACCAGGCAGGAAGAGAATATTCTTGGATACCTTATGGCAGGTATGGATAGTGCAGCCATTTGCGCCACTCTTGTAATTGCCGAGAACACACTGAAGAAGCATATTTTGAATATATATAGAAAACTTGGCATTAAGAACAGGGTTAGTCTTTTTAAGATGATATTGGAAAATGGTTAATTATTACCACATAAATAATTATTTTGGAGTACAAAGATAGACTTTTGGTGTAATGTACAAAAGAGTATGCAAAGTCTATACTGTATGTGTCTAATTGAAATGAATCTCATCCTCCCACCGCAGATTTATTTCGAATATAATACTTTATTCTCAAACAAGGGCGTTTGCATCAGCAAACGCCTATTTGTTTGTGAAAGGAGCATTTATGAGAGAAATGGACTTATATAATCATACAGATTCGGTAAATGAACTTTTGGCCAGGTATGGTGTGAAGTTTGGCATATATAAGAATGGAAGTTTTAAGGAGCAGTTGTTTCCCTTTGATTCTATTCCCAGAATTATTAAGAAAGATGAGTTCGCTTATCTTGAGAAAGGCCTTAAGCAGAGAGTCGTTGCATTAAACTGTTTTATTAAGGACATTTATGATAAGAAACAAATTGTGAAGGATGGTATTGTCCCGGAAGAATTTGTATATGCATCCAGTGGATATCTGCCTCAATGTGAAGGTGTGATGCCTTCGAAAGGAATTTATTCTCACATTTCAGGAATTGATTTGGTGCAGGGCAAAGACGAGAACTGGTATATTCTGGAAGATAACCTGCGAGTTCCATCCGGTGCATCTTATCCGATGATTGCCAGGGGCTTATGTCGAAAAGCCTCACCGAAGACCTTTGAGACCATGGCAATTGAGGACAATCGTAATTACGCGCAGATTCTGAAGAAGACCATGGACTACGTTAATACCGGCGGCCACAATGTAATTCTTACACCGGGCAGATATAATGCAGCCTATTTTGAACATTCCTATCTGGCTGAGCAGACCGGCGCACATTTGGTAACCGGAAGTGAACTATTGGTGGAAGGGGACCGATTATACTTCGTTGACTATAGTGGTCGAAAGGAACCCATTGGAGCAGTCTATAGAAGAATATCCGATGAGTATTTAGATCCTATGAACTTCAATAAGGAATCGGTAATTGGTATTCCTCATATTTACGATGTTTACAGAAAAGGCAATTTGGCAATTATCAATGCACCCGGCAACGGCGTTGCGGATGATAAGGGTATTTACTATTTTGTTCCGAAGATGGTAGAATACTATCTGCACGAAAAGCCGATACTCCACAACGCACCCACATACCTGCCCTTCTACGAAGAGGACCGCGAGTATGTGCTCCAAAACATGGAAAAGCTCGTCATCAAGGACGTTGCGGAGGCAGGCGGTTACGGCGTTA
>JAZLHG010000007.1:0-3354 GCA_045616705.1 Lachnospiraceae bacterium
TCAGATTCCTCTTTAGAACCTTCCATAGAAGAAATGGTGGATGTTCTGTTTGTTGGTAAGAATAAAGGCAGACTGGCTAAGCTCCTAAGCCTAAAAGAAAGTCTGGAGGAGGCCGGTCTTACTACGGATTTCCATATATGCAAAAACGGTCATTTGGATGAGAATCTGGCTCTTTATAAGCCGATTCTTCCCTATAAAGATATCGTATCCAAAATCTTACAGAGTCGAGTAATTGTGGATTTGTGTGTATCTGAGAATGCAGGCCCTACCATTCGACCTCTGGAAGCTCTTTATTTTCATAAGAAACTGATTACAGATGACAGCAGTATTGTAGGCAAGGATTATTATCATCCGGACAACGTGTTTGTACTGGGACAGGATGATATGGCCGAAATAGTAAGCTTCGTAAGAAGTCCTTACCATGACTTGGGCGATGAGATTCGCCGTAAATATACCATAGAAGAATGGATGAAAAGGTTTTAGAACAAATGGAACATTTAAATGTATTATATGCAGCAGATGAGAATTATGCTCCCTTTTTAGGAGTGTCGGTTTTCTCTCTGTTTGAGAACAATAAAGATATTGAGCAGATTACTATCTATGCGGTACTTGACCGGGTGTCTTCTGAGAATCAGAAGAGACTTCGGACGCTGGCGGAGCAGTATGGCAGAGAAATGGTTATTGTTGATGCGGTGGAATTCAATAAGACCATGGAGGAACTTGGTGTACCCAAATACAGAGGTTCCTATACCACACACTTCCGTAAGTTCTTCCATTTAATCCTGCCGGAGAGTGTAGACAGATTCTTATATATTGATTCTGACTCTGTAGTGCCGGGAAGTCTGAAGCCACTTTTATCTCTTGATATGGGCGATAAGGTCGGGGCAGTGGTTCTGGATGCCCTGTCTTCTAAATACAAGCAGCTTTTGGGATTTGCACCGGATGAAATCTACTTTAATGCCGGTGTGACCTTAATTGATGTGGCGAACTGGAAGGCGAATAACTGTACAGATAAATTATTTGAGCATATTACCAAGAAACGTGCCAAGTACTGTAATCCCGATCAGGACCTGTTTAACATGGTATTAAGAGGCATGACCATGGTGATTCCCTGTGAATATAATTTTATGCCGGTGCATAGAGCTTATTCTGATAAAGCATTTGCCAAGAATTATGGATTTGACCATTATTACACCAGAGAAGAGGTGGAACATGCCCGTAAGAATCCGGTTATTCTGCATGCTTACAGATTCTTGGGAGAGTTCCCTTGGCATGAAGGCAATTTACATCCGGATACTCCGATTTTTGATGAATATTTACGCAAATCTCTGTGGGCTGACTATGTGAAGAAACCGGTTCACATGGGAATGGTATTTAAGATTGAGAAATTTCTATACAAAGTAATGCCAAGAGATTTATTCCTGTCTCTGTTCAGTCGCATTACCTACCGTATGAATGTTAAGAAGGATCAGAAACTTCGCAAGGAGTGCGGTGTGGCATGAGAGAGTTTGTACGTACAAAATGGGTGGCGCTTACAATTGTAATGGTTATGATTATAGGGTTTGTAATGCGCCTATACTGCTGTTATTGGGGATATCCCATTCCGCTTCATGTGGATGAGCCCGTTGTGGTGGAAGCTGCGGAGCGTATGGTTGAGAATCATACCTGGCTTGTGGATATTTATTATCGACCGGATCACTTTGAAATCAAATGTGATGCGGCTCTTTTTGTACTTGCATCCAAGTTTATTTACCATCAGCCCATTGCAGAAGCGTTTAGCGAACACACCATGCAGTTTTATTTGCTGGCCAGATTGTTTACGACGATCATCGGAACCCTTCTGATTCCCCTGGTAGCGTTACTTGCAGGACGAATGATGCAGAATGCACCCAAGATCCATAGAGACTTGACCATGGTAGCATCTGCCTTTCTGATAGGGGTATCCATGGTATTTGTTCAGCATTCTGCTTATGCCACTCCCGATGTGGTATTGACTTTTTTTGTGGTCTTGTTCGGGTACTTCTATGTTCGATATTTGGAAGAGGGTAAGCTTCTTCATCTTGTACTGGCCGGCGCAACTGTAGGAGCGGCAACTACCGTAAAGTACCCCGCTTTAATTCTGTGCCTGTTCATTGCAGGTATGGTAATCTACAGAAGCCTTCGGGTAGAACGTAAGCCGGTGCAGATTGTTATTCAGGGGTTCTTAAGTATCTGCGGGGTATTCATTGCAATCCTAATCATTGCACCCAACCTGATTACGGATTTTGACGCAGTATATAAATCCTTCATGGGAGAGAGCGGCGGCTTGACCGGATTCGTTATTTTCTGTGATAATCTGAAATTTTATCTGGATTCACTCTGTAATTTCTGGGGTGTTCTGTCAGTAATTCTGGCGCTTGTGGGTATTGTTTATGCGATAAGGCAGAAACGAATGGTGTACACTGTACTGGCTATTGGACCTGTGTTTGTACTGTGCCTTGCAACCCTGTCTCTTCGCTGGATCCGCTGGGCGATTCCCATGTATCCCTTCTTCCTGATTCTTGTAATTCTGGGCTTGATTACCTGCTATGGATATGCGGAGAAATGTCTGCAAAAGGACGTACTTCAGAAGTGTGGTAAGGGTCTGATCTGGGCAGCAGGCGGAGTGATTCTTATCAGTGCACTGCTAACCGGAGCATCCATTGCCAAGTTCTCTAAGATTCCTGACATTCGTATGGACGTAATTGCTTATTGGAACGAGTTAGGTATTAACAGAGAAAATGCATTGTTTGAGGGCGGAACACCGGATGAGCCTTATATGAACTATCGACAAGTAGACGCTTTCCGCTTAAGGGATGAGAAAGCGGTGATTAACAGAGAGAACGCCATTCTCTCGTATTTCTGCGAGGGTCTCTCCCTTCGCAGGGAAAATAATGACCGTAAGTTCACAAAGCCCTCTCAGGCCAGACGTTATGCCCTGTATCAGGCACTGGACCAGACCTACCCGGTGGTTGCGCAATTTAATGCAGATGGCAATTATGAACCAAGCAAATCTCTGCTTAAGAATATTTATGATTCTCTTAAATATCTTGCAGGTCATTATGCAAGAACCGGAGAACAGGTGATCATTTACGATTTAAGGCCTAATTATGTGCAAATGCAGTCTAAGGTTAACGGTGAATATATTTATGTAGGTGAGGATTCTCTGCTTCATACGTCGAATGAAATCGGATCGCATAAATGGGTGGTTTATCAGGAGGATGATGGCACTACGTCTATTATTTTCGCACCGGGCAATGTACTTCTTGCAGCAGACGGAACAAGCACCCGCTATGCGGAAATGAATGAAGAGGGCTACGTTGGCTGGCAGATTGA
>JAZLHG010000008.1:0-2557 GCA_045616705.1 Lachnospiraceae bacterium
ATATGATTCAGCACAATAGCCATCATTAATGCGGACATCTGATAATCCGGAATCTCGCCCTTTGTATAGCCATTCACAATAAAATCAATTTCTTCTTTGGTAAGAGCCATCCCTTCTCTTTTCTTACCAATCAAATCAACCATCAGCATATTAGTACCTCCCACTCATCATCACTATTTATGATACGGTTCATGATGAGAAATTTTAAAACAACGATAAATCTGTTCTAACAGAATTACCCGCATCAGCTGATGCGGGAAAGTCATTTTGGAAAAACTCAATGCATAATCAGAGCGTTTTGTAACGATTTCATCCAGTCCCAAAGACCCTCCGATAATAAACTGAATGTCCGAAACAGAATTAAGAACCACATCATCAAGAAGCGCAGACATTTGCACGGAATCTAACATCCTACCGCCAATTTCCAATGTAATTACAAATGCATTCTCCTTGATTAGATTCAGAAGTCTTTCACCTTCTTTTCTTCGGACCTGATGATCAAGCGCTTCACTCTGCTTATCAATTGTTTTCTCATCAGCCACTTCACGAATCGTTACTTTACAGTATCTACTTAATCTTTTCGTATATTCGTCAATGGCATCTCGAAGATATTTTTCTTTAATTTTACCGACACAAAGAATCTCAACGTTCATATAACTCTGCGTATAACTCTTCAACAAGATGCTCCACATAAGATTCATCAAGTGTTCCGTACTTATTGGTAATTTCCCGTCTCATGTATTCACTTCTTGCAAAGTATTTCATTTCACCCTCTAACGCTTCATCAAATAATTCGCAAGCATTGTCAATGTTTTCCGCACTATAATTTTCCAAGAACCAGCTGTCTATCTCTTCATCAAGCTGCTCCTCTTCCTTGGATTCATCGGAGTACTTTCTGGCTTCGGCAAGAGAGCGAATGCCCATTACCAGAAAAATCAGGAACATCACACCCATGGTTCCTGTACTGATATATTTCATGTTGGCTGCAAAACCAATGTGAATCACATCTAAAAGAACCAGTATAATCAATATAACGCCCACCAAGCCAACACCCGTAAGGGCATAGCCGGAAGATTTGTAGTTGTCAGCTTTGTCCTTCGCTTTAACGAAAGAACCTGCTGATGCTGCAACCGGTGCAGCCACTTCCTCATTGGATTCCTCAATGGATTTCTCCATCATTTCCATAAATGCCTGCTGTTTTGCTTCAAATTCAGCCTGTTCCTGCTCCTTCTTTGCTTGTTCCAGACGTTCAACATCCTCATAAGATGCAACCAGTTCTGCTCCGCAATCTGAGCAAACAGTAAAGCCATCTTGATATTCATATTTGCAATTTGGACACCAGGGCATAACAAACCTCCTAATATTCACTAAATTCTATTTTATTGCATAGGCTGCAACACATAATCACCGTTTACCGATGACATATCGACCTTAAACATTTCTCCTGTAAGCACATCAACCGCATACACACGACCGGTTTTAACCTTCTCGGCAGACTGTGTGGAGAACTCATCCACCAGATAATAGTTGCTATTATTGTAACGGAAAGCCGAAGTAGATTTATACTCTGACTTCTTAACCGAATTGCCACCCACATTAAGGCAGAACTGAATAGCCTGCTCAGCTACGGGCACATCCACAAGCGTAACCATGCGAAGATTATAAGTAGCCTCAATAATCCGACTGCTAATACCATCTTTGTCAACCATGATGAATTTGTAAGTCTTCTCACGTAAAGGCATTGCTATGGGCTGATTGTATACGATAGAATCTACAGTCGGATCCGTTCCGTCATCCGTGTAATAAATCACCGCACCCACCGGCTTCTCCAATTTAATCAGCGCCGGATCCGAATAAGTACCACCTTCGGTAAGGAGAACAGGATCAGGTAAAGAATTACGTTCAATTACAAAAGTCTTCTTAACCGGATCAGATGTAATTCCAAGACTATTAATCGAAATAGCAGTTATGGTATGCTCTCCAACGTCAAAGACAAATGGACTACGATATAGCTCCGAAGTCACTGTCGGTGCACTTCCATCCAGTGTAAATCTAATTTCACAATCCTCATCCGCAGTAAGTACAAGCTGCTCATCATCCTTATAAGTTCCTGATTCCAAGCTAAATACAGGCGGATTAGCCAGATAGATTGCATAACGCGTAAGAATCTCCGGATCCTTGGTAGATTTCAGCAACATCTTCAACGAATTCATTTCATCGACTTCAATATAGGCACGTAACAGATGATCCGTCAGATCTGTATCTGCCGGGAATGCATCAAGTCCTGATAAACTGGTTGCGATACACTCATCATATTTCTTAAGCTGCATATAACTGTCAGCAAGCATTAAAACCATATCATGTTCTTGCATTTCATCACCATTTTCAGATTTAATGAAATCAATGACTCCCTGATAATCTCCGGAAGAATAAATACGGTTTACCTTTTCAAGGGAAGTCTCCTTATTTGACAACAGATATACAACTAATCCAATGGCAATTCCTAAAATGACAACAAAAGCAGCCGCAATAGAAACAATCCATACGGCACTTAAGT
>JAZLHG010000009.1:0-4679 GCA_045616705.1 Lachnospiraceae bacterium
ACTTTATCCTGAATCTCTCTCCCAATTTGGAGGAGAGGCGACCGATTCTGGAAGAAATGAGTGAGATTCTTCATCGCATGCGAGAGATTTGCGTGGAGAACGTGTAAATACAAATAACCGGTGGGAGAGGCTCTTCCACCGGTTATTGTTATCATAAAAGTCAAATTTAGATTACATATTCGCGGTAGCGGCCTGCAAGGTGCGCCGGCGTATCCGCTTCGATATAGGTTCCGTCCTCCCGGTACTCCTGGGCAAGGATGGTGGCATTCTGATTTAAATCGTTTGCAATTCTGCCGGAAGCGGGATCGGTGTAGGGAAGTAAGAACTTGAGGATCTCATTGGAAGAATAAACGGTATTCTGAATGAGAGACAAGAGTTCATCCATACCGGAGTCGCTTTTTGCCGACATATAAATGGTATCCTCTACCACACGAGGGTAAGGAATATTACCCTCATGAAGATCCACTTTGTTATACACTAAGAGTCTGGGAATGCCGTCAGCGCCCAGTTCCTTCAGCGTGTCATAGGTGACGCGCATCTGCTCTTCATGTCGTTCATCGGAGAAGTCCACTACAATCAGCAGTAAATCCGCATATTTGATCTCATCCAACGTAGAGCGAAAGGCTTTGATTAGGGAGTGAGGCAGTTTGTCTAAGAATCCGACGGTGTCGGACAGTAAAAAGTCTTTTTTATTTGTGGTCTCAATCTTACGAACAGAAGTATCCAGTGTTGCAAACAGCATGTTCTCTTCAAATACCTGTTTCTCACTGGGGCCTAAGGATAACTTCATGAAATGATTCATAATGGTGGATTTGCCTGCATTGGTGTAACCAACCAGTGCCACCAGAGGAAGGTGTCCTTTCTCGCGCTTCCTTCTCTGAATATCCCGGTCATGCTCAATATTCTCAAGTTCGCGCCTAAGCTCACTCATGCGTTTCTGAATCCATCTACGGTCCAGTTCCAGCTGGGTCTCACCAACACCTTTACTGGATTTGCTACCGCTGGCACCGCCCTGACGACCAATGGCTTCCCACATACCAATCAGTCTGGGAAGCATATATTGAAGATTGGCAGATTCTACCTGCAGCTTGGCTTCTCTTGTACGGGCACGTTTGCTAAAAATCTCCAGAATCAGGCCGGTACGGTCCATGATACGGGCCTTGATGACCTTCTGCAGATTCTTGAGCTGTACAGGAGATAAGGTGTCTTCGAAAATAACAACATCAAATCCACCAAGTTCTTCCATTTCGCAGATCTGTTCTACTTTACCGCTGCCGATATAGGTAGCGGGGATGGGATGATCCAGTGCCTGGGTAAGAGATCCAACAACCTCAAATTCACAGGCAACCGCCAGATTCTCCAGTTCTTCCATTGCGTGTTCGAAATCTTTGGTATCGGAAGTGATTAAGCCGACCAAAAGTGCTTGTTCCATCTATGAACTCCCTTGAAGTAATATCTATTTACTGATTAATGCAATTCTCATCGCATAATGCAAATTCTGAATGCACCATACGAACTAATTATAACTGATTTGAACTGAATAAGAAATGGGGGCAGATAGATTGGGAGATTGTAACATGCACATTGAAAACTGCCTGTGATATGGGTATACTGAACTAAATAGGAATGGAGGTGGCACAGTGCTGAATCGATGGAAATCCAAATATAGAATATTGGGAATATTTGCGGCTCTTGTGCTGCTGCTTAGCGGATGTGCCATAGACTTCAGTGCGCTGACTGTAGGACCTTATTCGAATGCTCCCGAAATTGCAGCGGAATCGGCAGAAACTTTTGAGGGTGCAGAGCCTTCTGCAGAGGAAGAAACTTTTGAGGGTGCAGAACCTTCCGAAGGAGCAGAGCCTTCCGATAAATCAGAAGCCTCAGATGTAAGTGGAGAAGTTTCTGCAGAGGCAGAAACTTTTGAAGGTGCAGAAGCTTCCGGCTTGCCGGAAGCTTCAGCATATTACGATGTAGAGCATGTGGTGTTGTATCTGGAAGAGTATCATGAGCTTCCTTATAATTACATTACGAAGCAGGAAGCCCAGAATATGGGTTGGGAAGGTGGCTCGGTAGAAACAGTTCTGCCGGATGCAGCTATTGGCGGTGACCATTTTGGTAATTTCGAGGGATTGCTTCCCGAACGAAATGATTATTTTGAGTGTGATATAGATACCCACGGATACAAGAATCGTGGTTCCAGGCGATTGATTTATACTCTGGACGGCACCTATTACTACACGAGAGATCACTACGAGCATTTTAGCGAAGTGACGGTGGATGAGAATCATCAGGTGATTATACATTAGAAAATGCACGAAGGGTAACGTGCGAATATCGTTGAAATGGCTATGAGAACAGGAGTTTATGAGTGCAGGAGTTAAGGAGTAAGAATTATGGTTAAATTATCAGATTATCCAATTTTTAGATATTACATTGAATTTAAGGGCATTGAGACACCGGAGGAGCTGCATGCTTATCTGCGAGACACACTTGTGATACCGCCTTATAACGGTAATAACCTGGATGCGCTTTATGATTATCTAACGAGTCTGAATCTTGTTGGAATTGCGCTTTATGACATGGATTGTTTGATGGCTCTTGGTGAGTATGGCCAGAGAACCGCAGAAGTATTCCGGGAAGCAGCGGAGCAGAATAGGTTTATGGAATTTCGTATCTTCAATCGTGACGTTGATAGTGAGCACAACAGCGAAAGCTGATTAGTAACAATATAAAGGAGGAGCATTATGGGATTTGATGCAAAGGCGATTATTGACAAAGTAGTGGATAAGGCGAAGAATGATCCGAAGTTCATGGAGAATCTTCAGAAGGATCCGGAGAAGACCATCGAGGGTGTAATCGGAATGGATATTCCGGATGGAGCAGTCGATGCGGTTCTTGCAGGTGTGAAGAGCAAGATTGCGTTTGATAAGTTAGGTGGACTGGGCAAATTACTGGGTAAATAAAGTGGAACAAACACCCAAATGATGCCGATTTCGGCCGTGATGGGTGTTGAGTTTGACACTTTAATGTGCTATAATTCTTTAATTGTAGGGAATTACGGGCTTGGCCCGTTTGTGGTAGCCCGAATATATAAACAGAAAGGAAGACAAACCTATGGCATTAGTAACAACTAAAGAAATGTTTGAGAAGGCATATGCTGGCGGATACGCTGTTGGTGCTTTCAACGTAAACAACATGGAAATCGTTCAGGGTATTACTGAGGCAGCAGGCGAGCTTAAGAGCCCTGTTATCCTTCAGGTATCCAAGGGTGCGCGTGCATACGCTAACCACACTTATTTAGTAAAACTTGTTGAAGCAGCAGTTATTGAGAATCCTGAGATTCCCATCGCTCTTCATCTTGATCACGGCGATAGCTTCGAGCTCTGTAAGTCTTGTATCGATGGTGGCTTCACATCAGTTATGATTGATGCTTCCTCCAAGCCTTTCGAGGAGAACATCGCTCTTACCAAGCAGGTTGTTGAGTATGCACATGCTCACGGCGCTGTAGTTGAGGCTGAACTTGGTACTCTTGCAGGTATCGAGGACGAGGTTGTTGTAGAAGCTGGTAACGAAGCTTACACAAGACCTGAGGAAGTTGAGGAGTTCGTTGACAGAACAGGTTGTGATTCTCTTGCAATCGCAATCGGTACATCACACGGTGCTTACAAGTTCACTGCTGCACAGTGCACACGTAACGCTGAGGGTATCCTTGTTCCCCCTCCGCTTCGTTTCGACGTTCTTGAGGAGTGCATCAAGAGACTTCCCGGTTTCCCCATCGTTCTTCATGGTTCTTCATCCGTTCCTCAGGAATTCGTTAAGATGGTTAACCAGTATGGCGGTGAGATGCCAGATGCTATCGGTATTCCAGAAGATCAGCTTCGTGAAGCTGCTAAGCTTGCTGTATGTAAGATCAATATCGACTCAGATATCCGTCTTGCTATGACAGGTAACATCAGAAAGTACTTCGCTGAGAATCCTTCACACTTCGATCCAAGACAGTACCTTAAGCCAGCTCGTCAGGCTGTTAAGGATATGGTTGCTCATAAGATCGTTAACGTTCTTGGTTCTAACGGTAAGGCTTAATTCTTCAGTAGAATAGAGATGCAATTATTGTGGATGAAATCCTTGTGGTTTCATCCACTTTTTTTAACGATAAAATTTGTTGTTAGGCAATTTTTTGTCCCTTTTTACATTTGTGTGCTCTATTTGTATTAATTAATTTGTGGTGAAAAACAACTTCTATATGGGATAAGTTGCCTAAATTGTGAAAAACAAGAATATAAGCACCGAATACTCGATACCAGTTTGCCTATATTTGAAAAAGCAAGAAATTAGGCACCGTAAATCATATCAATAGTTGCCCTTATTCTGAAAAAACAGAAAACAGGCAACTGATGGTGAAAAAAAGGTTGCCTAAAACAGAAGAAATGAGAAACTGGGCAACTGATAGTAAAAGAAAGGTTGCCTAAAACAGAAGAAATGAGAAACTGGGCAACTGATAGCGAAAATAAGGTTGCCCTAAAATTAAAAACTGATAAATTAGGCAACCATTAGAATTGGTAACTTTATTTACTAAGCTGATTTCGTAACAAAGCGCTATGAATCTGCAATATAGACACACTTTTGTAAAAAGGAAGTCAATTTTTTATGTGAAAAGGAGGGAAAATGGAATTTTTATC
>JAZLHG010000010.1:0-4434 GCA_045616705.1 Lachnospiraceae bacterium
CCGATAAGGCGGAGAATTTCTGTTTAAGTGTATTCCGTCCGGATACCCTTCAAAAGGAAATTGTCAGTAAGGACGTAAAGATGTATCGTCCCACCTTCGATCAGGATATGCTGTATTTTATGAATGTGGCGGATGATTACCGTCTCTACTATTTGGATTTATCAAATGGCAGTCTCCATCAGCTTACCGATGAACGGGTTGATGCATTTAATGTCTATAACGGCAATATTTTCTACCAGATTAATGATGCCAAATCCCCGGCTCTTATGTACACAACACTCTATGGTTCTTCTCCTGTAGTAGTAGCTTCCGGCAATTATACCGACATTAATATGACGAAGAATTACACCTTTTTCAGAGATATTACAACGAAGGATACCTTCTACTATACCTTAACAGAAGGTGCTTCCGGTGTAGCACAATTTGCACCCTAAATTCCCTATTGCCATTAAAGAGCAATTGGGATAAAATAGTCGCAATATGAACATATAGGAGGATCTTTATGAGACATTTGATGAGTCCTCTCGATTTCACCGTGGAAGAGCTTGATGCACTGCTTACTCTTGCCGGAGATATTGAGCGGAACCCCCAGACTTATGCCCATAAATGTGATGGTCGTATCCTGGCCACCTGCTTTTATGAGCCCAGTACACGAACAAGATTAAGTTTTGAATCCGCAATGCTTCGCTTAGGCGGTCAGGTACTTGGTTTTTCATCTGCCAACTCCTCTTCCGCAGCCAAAGGCGAAAGCGTATCCGACACCATTCGTACCGTTTCCTGTTTTGCTGATATTTGTGCAATGCGACATCCCAAGGAAGGTTCCGCATTCGTTGCAGCATCCAAATCTACAATTCCCGTAATTAATGCCGGCGACGGTGGACATCAGCATCCTACCCAGACTCTTACAGATTTACTTACCATTCGTTCCCTCAAGGGAAGACTTGATCATTTGACCATTGGTCTCTGTGGCGACCTTAAATTCGGTCGTACCGTTCACTCTCTTATCAATGCACTGATTCGTTATCCCGGTGTTTCCTTTATTTTTATTTCACCTGAAGAATTAAAAATTCCAGACTATATTCGTGAAGATCTTCTCGAAGCCAACCATATTCCTTACAAGGAAGTAATCCGTCTTGAAGAAGTGATGCCGGAACTTGATTTGTTATACATGACCCGTGTACAGAGAGAACGTTTCTTCAATGAAGAAGATTATGTAAGATTAAAGGACTTCTATATTCTAAACAAAGAGAAAATGGAGCTGGCGAAACCGGATATGCTGGTTCTTCACCCGCTTCCCAGAGTAAATGAGATTTCAGTCGAAGTGGATGATGATGAAAGAGCTGTTTATTTTAAGCAGGTGCAATACGGTGTCTATGTAAGAATGGCACTCATTCTCACACTGCTGGAATTAGCGGATTAGAGGAGGATAAATCATGTTAAATGTTGGTAAAATCGAAGAAGGTTTCGTGCTTGACCATATTCATGCCGGAAAAAGCTTATCCATCTATCATGATCTTAAACTTGATCAGTTAGACTGTACCGTAGCCATTATCAAAAATGCCAAAAGTAACAAAATGGGCAAAAAGGATATCCTCAAGGTTGAATGTGATATCGATCTTCTGGATCTTGATATCTTAGGCTTTATCGATCACAATATTACCGTTAACGTCATTAAGGACGGTGTTATTGTAGAGAAGAAGGAATTACACCTTCCAAAAGAAATCAAAAACGTCATCAAATGTCATAATCCCAGATGTATTACTTCCATTGAGCAGGAACTGACACATATCTTCGTGTTAACGGATCCCGTAAAGGAAGTATATCGTTGTAAATACTGTGAGGAGCAGTACTCTTCTCATAGAATTAATAAATAAATGAACGTTGTGCAAATAAAAAGATTCCGTATTGCTACGGAATCTTTTTATGTACTCAGAGTATAAGCCGGGTTCTGTTGGACCGAAGTCCCGACAATCATCTATCTAGTACTGCCGTTACCGACAGTCTCAAGCGACCTACCTGAAAGCACGACGGGCCGCCGTATCGCTCTCTGCTTGGTCTTGCTTCGGATGGGGTTTACATATGCCGCCTCTGTTACCAGAGACGCGGTAGTCTCTTACACTGCCTTTCCACCTTTTCCCTGTTAGGGGTAGTTTATTTCTGTTGCACTGGCCTGGGAGTCACCTCCACCGGACGTTATCCGGCATCCTGCCCTATGAAGCCCGGACTTTCCTCACCGGGTTGCCCCGCCGCGATTGTCCCTCTGAGTCCTCACATATTGTACACAGAAATGCATCCAAACGCAAATAATTTATCCTATACCGGGAAAATACTTCCGCCAACAAACTCTCTTACCAGAGAATTATTGGGAATATGATCGCAGGGAACCGTTAAGAAGTATTCTAAGAACTTAAGCAGCCTCTTGGCTTCCTGATACTGAGGATCATCCTTCTCAATAGAGAACAGTAACTGCTCCGCATAGGGCTTCAGCACTGCCAGTTCATATACGGATGCTGAATTAAACATTGCATCAGCCTCTTCCTGGAAGGGAAAGATATTCTCCTCTTCTCCTCTTCTTACAGAATCCCACATTTCAAGAGTTCTTCTGGCATTGGCACCTCTGGTACGATAATCTCTTACCATACGACGAATCAGACGACAGTCCGTTGTTGCAATTCGGTTATGTTCATCAACATTTAAGGATGTCAGGGCACTGATATAAATCTTAAACTTGGAATCCGAAGGAAGAGCGTAGGACATCTTCTCATTGAGGCCGTGAATACCTTCGATTACCAATAAGTCGTCTGTATTCAGTCTCATGTAGTTCCCCTTGTACTCTCGCTTACCGGACACAAAGTTGAATTCCGGAAGTTCTACTGTCTCTCCTGCAAGAAGCGCCGTCATATCCTTATTGAACCCTTCTACATCCAGGGCCTCCAGACACTCAAAGTTATAGTTACCGTACTCATCCTTCGGCGTCTTCTCTCGATCCACAAAATAATTATCAAGGGCAATCGGATGGGGTTTCTTGCCTAATGCACGAAGCTGTACAGACAGTCTGTGTGAGAATGAAGTCTTACCGGAAGAAGAAGGACCGGCAATCATAATAAACTTCACGTGCTCGTGGCTAACAATATCTGCAGCAATTCTGGAAATCTGTGCCTCATGAAGTGCTTCCTGCATCAGAATCGTCTGGGTAAAATCACCCTTACAGATATCATCATTCATCGCACCTACGGACTCAAGTCCCAGATTCTCACACCAGGCAGCATTCTCCTTCAGCGTTGCAAACAACTTCTTCTGATTCTCAAACGGATGCAGAATCTGAGGATTGCTTCTCTTGGGAAGTTGCAGCATAAATCCTTCATCATAAAGGAATAAATCAAACAACGTAAGATATCCGGTGGAAGGAACCATGTACCCGTAGAAGTAATCATGGAAATCTCCAAGAGAATACATATTAATCTTAGAGGCTCTTCTGTAACGGAACAGTCTCTCCTTATCTAACATATTCTGCTCTCTAAAAATCTGATTGGCTTCTTCAATGGAGTAGGAACGTTTCCAGAACGGAATATCCTGCACAACCAGATCCTTCATACGGTCCTTCACACGCTCAATTAACTTCTCATCCAGTGTGAAATCACCCTGGGCTCTGCAGTACAGTGCATGAGACAGAGAATATTCCACCTTAATGCGACCGAAGTTCTCCTTCCCTACCACATCACGGAAGGCCTTAATCATCATAAACAGAGCACTTCTTCTGTATGTAGAATAACCTGTTCTTACCTTCATCGTATCGAAAGTAATGGAGCATTCTTTATTTAAGCTCTTATGAAGTTCACACAGCTTCCCGTTTACATTGGCAAGCATAATGGGTGCATCATATTCCTCCTGATGTGCCCTTGCAATTTCCTCGAAAGAAGTTCCGATTTCGTACTCCTCTGCCTGACCGTTCACAAGAATTCTAACCATTTCATCCATAACTACGTCCTCCTTCTCCCCTTATGATTAAATCACCCTGGCCGGAGCCTGTAAGTGATGCGTAATAACCCCAATTTGCGGTACCTCTCTCTGCAGGTACTCCTTCATATACGGAATAAACAGTTTCTCAATGCCAAAATGTCCTGCATCGATTACAGCCATCCCCTGGGCAACCATATCGATACCGTCGTGGTGTCCGATATCACCTGTGATATAAACATCCGCGTGTTCCCGTAAGGCGTCTCCTGCCATACTCTTGCCGGATCCCGGCAAAATAGCGGCCCGATTAACGTTCCGATCCAGTTCACCGTATACGCAGACATTTTCTAATTTGAAGCGTTCCTTCACATAGACTGCACAGGCTTCCAGACTCATCTCATAAGGCAGTTCTCCAACGCGACCGAACCCTTCCTTACTAACCTCGTCTTCATATGTAACATTTAGTACTGCCGAATG
>JAZLHG010000011.1:0-1958 GCA_045616705.1 Lachnospiraceae bacterium
ACCTCAGACAAACTCTTCTTAAGATCGGTTGCTGCTGTCTTCACTTTATTGTTAGCCTTAACGGTTGCCTTATTCTCTTCACTCTGTCCAGCCTTCTCATTTGCGGCTGTCTTCGCATAATAAGCCTTGGTCAGCTTCTTCATGCTGCCGTTCTTAAGACTTGCCCAATCTCCGAAAAAAGAGGTGGAACTATCGGCCTGTCCGGACTGTGAAGAATACAGGCTATTAAACATAGATGAGTAATCATTATTAATCTTAGACATAAGAGACTCCTTTCCATAAAACACGCAGATCCATCTGCATCCAATCTCTATATCGACATTATATCACATTTTCTTAACATGTAACAATTTTCTTTTACTGGCACTAAACAGCTTCCCTGCGCACCGGTGATGCAAAATAAACACCTTTTATTTTGACGAAGTAAATGGACATGCATATACTGCTCAGAATCCAAGAAACGGGGTACACAATATACACTGCACGCACATCTCCGAAAAAGGGAACTACCGTCGCAAGCCAAATCAAACGGAATACACAGATAGACGTAGCCGATACCAGTGTAACTCCCAATGTTTTACCGGTGCCTCGAATCGCAGAACCCAACACGTCGGAAGGAACGAAAACCCACGCCATTGTGGCAAAATAATGAGACATCTGAATCGCAACAGCAATCGTACTCTCTTCTGTTGTAAAGATTCGCATCAGACTCCCACAGTTGAAAAACACAATCGACCCTACCGCCATAGCCGTAAGCACACTGATAATCAGAATAGAATACACGCCTTTTCTGGCTCGCTCATATCTTCCGGCACCTACATTCTGTCCCACAAAGGTGGACAGCGACAGGCTCAATGCCTGCGTAGGCATATAAATAAATCCATCAATTCGCCCATATGCGGCAAAGGCAGCCATTACCGTGTCACCAAAGGAATTGATGTTGGTCTGTACTAAGAAATTGGCAATATTAAACATCGCTGTCTGCAGACCACAGGGAACAGAGACACGAATCAGTTCCTTAAACGTATCGTAGTCAAACTTCAGATGAAATAACCGCAGGCCATATCTTGAATCCATTTTGCTCATATGAATGAAGCATAGAATCGCAGACACAAGCTGCGATGCCACGGTTGCCATTGCAGCACCGGCTACACCCCATTTAAGGACTGCCACCAGCAGAATATCCATTGCCACATTGGTCAGTCCGCCAATCACCAGATAGACAAGCGGTGCTCGTGAATTCCCTTCCGCTCGAATAATACCGGCTCCAAGATTATATAAAATGTTCGCAACCGTTCCCCCAAGATAAATCTTCAGGTACAGCTGCGCATAAGGGAATACCGTGTCAGGTGTCTTCATTAACTGTAACAGATTCCCTGAAAATAACACGCCTGCAACAGAAATCAGTACACCGATTACCAATCCGATAATAACAGAATTATCCATAACCAGACGCAGCGCCCTATAATTCTTAGCGCCATAATACATGGCGAAAATAACGCCGGTACCGGTTGCCAGTCCCAGGAAAAATCCAATCATCAGATTGATCAGCGCACCACTGCTGCCTACTGCAGCAAGGGCCAAATCGCCCGAGAAGTTACCAACAACAATGGCATCTACCGTATTATAAAGCTGCTGAAAAATATTAGACAGCAAAATAGGAACTGCGTAAAGTAGAAGGCTCTTAATAATAGGGCCTTCCGTTAATCGATTTTTCGAAACCACCGTTTCTGACATTTCTCTACCTGTTTCTTAATCTATTTCTCTTCCTCACAGAGTCTGCCGTACATCCAGGTCATTCTAGCAATGTGGTTAGCCAAATCTTCAGAGAAAGCACCTTCCGACATTCTCCACTTCCAATTGTCACCAAAGGAAGCAGGTTGGTTAATACGACCTTCCGGACCTATTTTTAGGTAATCCTGCATGGGAATAATACATCTCTCACATACAGATCTAAG
>JAZLHG010000012.1:0-9530 GCA_045616705.1 Lachnospiraceae bacterium
GACATGGCTACGATCCGACTTTGTCTTCGTAGTAATCAAGAAGTGTTTTGGTTGCGCCGTCCGTAGCCTCTCTTTCAGGCACCATAGCAGACTTGGCCTGTTTGAATACCTGTTCAATGAAGTAAGTCTCAAATTCCTTACAAGCCGCCATCAACTCATCGTCGGTGGCATTCTTCATCTTGTCATTGGACATTTTAGCAATACCGTCAGAAGTCTTGGAAGTAGCATTCTCGGTCATATATTCATTAAAAAGATTACTAACGGAACTAATATCCATGCTCACTACCTCCTAAGTTCGTTGGCTTCCTGCATCATGGTATCCGCAGCCTGAATCGCCTTGGAATTCATCTCATATGCACGTTGTGCAATAATCAGATTAACCATTTCATCAGCTACCTGAACATTAGAACCTTCCAGATAACCCTGACGAACTTCACTCTTATCTAAATTCGGATTGGTTGCTTCATTAAGAGCTGCACCTGATGCATCTGTTACCTCATATAAGGTGTCGCCCTTCTTCTTAAGACCCGAAGGATTCTGGAACTGGAATACACCAATCTGCATACCTGCAATCTTCTGCAGATTGTTGTTGGCATCCGGGTACCACAGCTGTCCTTCTGAATCCACCTTAATCAGGTTCGCCATATAGGTTCCGGGAACCCTAATGGGGTTACCTGCGGAATTCAGCACCGGAAAACCATCGGTTGTTGCCAAAGACATGGTATTATCTGCATTTAAGGCAAACAGGAAATTACCGTTTCTGGTATAGTATGCCTTACCATCCTCACCACGTACCGCGAAGAAGCCCTTACCATTAATAGCCATAGCAGTCTCTGATTCAGAATCAAGGAATGCACCCTGTGTGAACTGAGACACAATCGCTGCATTTCTTACACCGAGACCCACCTGTGCTCCAACCGGTTTCTGCTCACCGTTGGCGGAAGTCGTCTTGGTCTGTATTGTCTGATAGAGAAGTGACTTGAATTCATTCACTTCTGTCTTATATGCCACTGTATTGACGTTAGCCAGATTGTTGGCAATGGTGTCAACGTTGTTCTGCTGTCCAATCATACCGGATGCAGCTGTCCATAATGCTCTTACCATTCCATTCTCCTTATACTATTTATACCTTACCCACATTGTTAACGGCAGTGTCCAGAGTCTGGTCATATGCCTGAATAATCTTCTGATTAGACTCATATGCTCTGGTAAATGCAATGAGATCAACCATCTCCTGCACTACCTGCACATTGGAGGCCTCCAGATATCCGGAATATACTTCAGCCTCTGCAGGGATTTCTTCAGCCCCTTCTACTGTCTGAAAATAAGTCTCGCCATAGCGCTCAAGATAATTGTAATCTGCGAAATCCGCCACCTTGATCTGCCCCATCAGCACATCGTTCTGATAGATATTACCCAGTCTGTCTACTGCAAAATTCGCCGTAGGATCAAGTTTAATGTGATTGCCGTCTGTTCCCATCAGGAAATCACCGTTCTTGTTCACCAGTTCGCCCTTGTAGTTCAACTGGAAGCCGCCATCGCGAGTATATTTCAGAATGCAGTTACCCTCATTATCCATGAAGTCTACTGCAAAAAATCCCTTACCGGACAAAGCCATATCAAAAGTGTTCCCTGTCTCATGGATGGAACCCTGGCTATAATCCACGTAATTCTCACCGATCTTCACACCCAGATTCATCTTACCAAGGCGTCTTGCAATGCCCGGTTCCGAGGTGTCCTTGATCTTATATGCAAGCACATCCTTAAAGGCTTCGGAGGTAGTCCCCTCCTTCTTAAATCCGGTTGTTGCCGAATTGGCCAGGTTGTTACTCAGAACATCAACTCGTCTCTGTTCATTGGTCATTCCTGTACTGGCTACATATAATCCCTTAACCATGTGCTATCCTCTCTTATTCCATACCTTCTGAATATCCTGCAAGATATTCCACAAACTTACCGGTTCCGATTGCCACAGCAGTCATAGGATCCTCTGCTGTCATGGTATTGATACCGGTCTTGTAAGCGATCAGATCTTCAAGTCCGCGAAGCAGGCTGCCACCACCGGTAAGAACAATACCTCTGTCAGCGATATCCGCTGCAAGTTCAGGTGGCGTACGCTCCAGCACGGAGTGAATTGCTTCCACAACCTGAGAAGTGGTCTCACGAAGTGCTTCTTCTGTCTCTTCGCTGGACACCTTAACGGTTCTGGGGAGACCTGTAACCAGGTTACGTCCTCTTACCTCAAGATAATCCACTTCCGGTCTCTTAAATGCAGTACCGATCTTAATCTTCAAATCCTCTGCGGTTCTCTCACCAATCAGAAGATTGTGTTTCTTACGCATATATCTAACGATGGCTTCATCGAAGTCATCACCTGCAACCTTAACGGAAGTACTAACAACGGTACCGCCAAGAGAAATAACTGCGATATCCGATGTACCACCACCGATATCAACAATCATATTACCGCAAGGCTTACTGATATCAATTCCGGCACCGATTGCTGCTGCAATAGGTTCCTCGATAATTGCTACTTCACGTGCACCTGCTGCGTAGGTTGCATCCTCAACGGCCTTCTTCTCAACCTCTGTAACACCACTGGGCACACAGACACTGATTCTGGGCTTACGAAAACTCTTCTTACCAATGGCCTTCTGAATGAAATACTTCAGCATCTTCTCGGTAACGGTATAGTCAGATACAACACCCTGACGAAGCGGTCTTACTGCTACGATATTACCGGGAGTACGTCCAAGCATCAGTCTTGCTTCCTCACCGATTGCCTTCACCTTATTGGTATCTCTGTCAAAAGCAACTACGCTTGGTTCCTTAAGAACTACCCCTTTACCTCTCAGAAAAACCAGTACACTGGCGGTTCCGAGATCAATTCCTATATCGGTATAAACCATAATTCAAATCCCCTTTCAATGGACAACATATACATAAATATACAAAGTATATTATAGCTCAAAACCTATGCCATTTCAAAGGGTTTATAAAAAAACACAGGGAAACCCCTCCGCTTCCCTGCATCTATTTCTTACATCCTGTATATTATTTATCGACACAAATTTATAAAACCTTAGCATCTTTTTGAATTTCTGCTCCCGCGCGGCGGAAAGTAGCAGGCGAGCAGATTATGAAGATCAGCGCCTTGATCACATTATCCGCAATCATACAGTACCATACCGCATGAAGACCCAATCCCCAGAAATTTACACAGAGATAGGTCATGAAGATTCGTACAATCCACATAGAACCGGTCTCTACAATAAATGGCAGTTTGGTTTTGCCTAAGCCGTAATAGATTCCCTCCAGTACAATCAGTAATCCGAAGAAGGGTTCCGAGAACGCAACCATCCGAAGTACTCCTGCACCGATTACGGCAACCTCTTCCGAATTGGTAAACACCGTCATCAGCGGGTGAGCTACCAGGTATAATACCAGACCACTCAGGCACATCATCGTCACCGTAATGGTAATACTCACACGGTTCACCGCCTTAAATTTGGATTCATTTCGTTCGCCCACGCTATTGCCCACCAGCGTCTGTGTTGCGGTTCTTAATCCGTAACCCGGAATATAGAAAATTTCTTCGGCTGTTACAGCTATGGAGTGAGCCGCAAAAATCACCTTGCCAAGGCCGGTAATCATACTGGAGAACACTACATATCCCAGACAGGAGGTGAAATTGGTGGCCAGTACCGGCAGACCGATTCTTGCCCCTTCTCGCATAATACTGCCGTCAATCTTAAAATCTTCCCGCAGAAAGCGAAGCTCGCTCTTTCTTCTGCAAACAATCAGTGTCCACACACCGGATATTACCGTAGAAATGGCCGTTGCAATGGCTGCACCCGTAACATGCAGTCCACAAACATAAATCAGAAGATAGTTGAGAACCACGTTAATACCATTGGAAATCAGATTGATTCTCATAGGGCTTCCCGTATCATGAACCGCTCTTAAGGTGGAACCCAGGATCAGGCTGAAGGAACGGAACACCATAGGAAGGGTGATAATCATAAAGTATCTGGACGCCTCCGGCTGAACGGATGCATCAATTCCCATCCACACGGGAATAAACGGACTGAGGCCTACTGTGGCTACAGTAATCAGGCCGCCCACAATCAGAGACAGAATGGTAGCCTGTGCCGACACTCTTTTTACCTTTTTCAGATCTCCGGCTCCCATTCCTACTGCAATAATGGTCATCATGGCAACGCCCACTGCCGCCGACAGGCTGTTAACAAGCCAGCCTACCGTAGTTGTGGTGGAAACTGCCGCCGTCGCATCCGGTCCCAACTTACCCACCATTGCCGTGTCCACATACTGCATCAGTGTAGATAGCAGCTGCTCCAGCATGGTAGGAATCGCCAGAACGGTCAGCACTTTCCAGATATTCTCTTTATTATTCTGTTGTATATCAGGTTTATTCGCTGATTTGAACATATACTTTCTCCGACAGTACCGTCTTCGTTGGTATCATAGATGCATTGATAATCTCCGAAGCATTTCCGGGTATATTCACAATTTCAAAAGAAGCCAATGCCCCCTCCAGGCACTGTTCATACTTGGGATTGGATATGAGATTCCCAAGAGAATAATATACCAATGTGCGATGATTGTCTCTGCCTTCCACCCATTCCATGGGCTGAACCACATGGGGATGTGTTCCGATGATCACATCCACATTGTTCTCCGCACAAATTTGGGCCAAATGCCGCTGGGTATCATCAGGCTCCACACTATATTCCTGCCCCCAATGGGCGTAGAGAATTACACAATCCGCCTGTTCTCTTGCAATCTGAAGTGCGGTAATCAGTTTCTCTTCATCCCGGAATCCATCAATGAATGCAGGCAGTTCTCCCGTACCGTTTATACCATAGGTACAACTAAGCAGCGCAAATCGAACACCCTTCTTCTCCATATAAGTAATCATATCTTCCGGAGCTGTACCCTCTTCATCCGTATGAATGCCGGTACGAATTATCCCCACACGGTCATTTACTTCCGCTGTATAATTCACACCTTCTCTTCCCTGGTCCAGAACATGGTTATTGGCAAGACTTACAATATCAAATCCTGCTGCAACTACCGCATCCGCCACCTCTTCAGGAGATGCGAATCTGGGATAGTCGCTGATTTTCTCGTGAGAATCTACATAAACCGTTTCCTGGTTTAGGCTGGATAAATCTGCCTGCTGAACCCGGTCCGCAATCTGTTCGTAGAGGTAAGAGAAATCGTTATCATGATTTAGTCCGTAGGATATGACTTTCCCATGGAGAATCTGATCTCCTCCAGCCAAGAAACTCACAGCCGGTGGCATCCCGGAGGTAGTCTTCAGTCCAAACTGCTTCCAGCGATACTGTTCCGGTTCCCGTTCAGCTTCTGAGCCGTACAGATATACACTGCCCTGGCTTCCCACCGTAAAGTGATCGATATACTTAGGCAATGTGGAGGACATCCAAATCGGTTTCATTCCGGAAGGACGTTCTTCCTGCCATTTGTAAATATAGATATGCTGCCCAAGGTTACGGTCGTTCTTCTCAACCCAGAATGGAAGATGATTCCCGAAGCTTCCTCGCTTCCATACCAGAACCAACAGTTCCTCATGACCGTCACCATCAATATCACCCCGGCTGCACTGTTGTACATTCCAGCTAAGGGGCATTGTATAACGTCTTTTGCCATTAGCATATACGGTCAGTTGTCTGTTCTGTACCCTTACTTCCGCATTCTCCCAGGCGTAACCCCCTTCCGTCCAAGGTATGGAGGTCGGAAGAAAACTGCCCTTATAGGTGCACAAAAGAATGGCAGCCACCAAAGTGGCAGCTGCCAAAATAAGCCATATTACAATTGACTTCTTACCATACATCATAAACAGGTCTGCTTATTCTATAATCACGTGTCCATGAAGGCTTCCAGCTGGCATCAACAACCGGCTCGGTGTAATTATTATAACCCTCATCCCAATATCCGCTCAACATCTGTCTCCACTTCACATCTGTCAGTCGGTCACTAATCGGATATTCGAATTCGTAATAATCGTATACTACACCTCTGGCAAATCGAATCTGTCCTTCTACAGGAACCAGAACGTAGATGATATCCGCATTCGCATTACCTACTTCAAGGCAGCTACCGTTAGGATCTGTTGCCACATCTGCTACCAGTGAGCAGGGATGCTCATCCACATAGTTGTATTCCTCACCGGTCTCAGCCTGAATGGCAATATCCCACATATGCTCCAGATCACCACCATAATTACGAATCAAATCATATTCTGCATCTGTCAGATTCTCATTCTGCAGCTCCTTCACACTGATATTCATAAAGTTCTCAGCAAGTTTTGCGAAATTCATCAGTTCCTGCTCATCGGAGGGAGAGAGAATCTCAAACTCTTTAAGACCCAGTGCGGTCTCTCTTGACATATTGGCCAGTCGACAATACACTTCCGGTTCCGGCTCTACATAGCCTTTATCATCGGGAACCTCCCATTCTTCATCATCGCCGCCACCCATTTCAGCCATTTCCTGCTTCGCATAGAGAATACTGTCATGCTTTAACTCCGTCCAGCTTCCAAGATAGCCTTCCAAATTCTTCTTCACCCATCCATCGTTGGTCATAAAGGAAGGGTAACCCTCGTTCTTCACAACGAGAAGAGGACTTAAGGTATACATCCACTTCGCATACAGACTACCGTTCCAGATATGAGGCTGTTTCTCGATAATGCTCTTAGCCTTATTCAGCTGTTCGTCATAATTCGGATAATCTGTCTTGCCTTCCTGCGCGATAAGGTTATATGCCATCTCCGAACCAAGGGCTGCAGGAACATCAAGTGCAGTAGGAAGGAATCTTTTTGCGCCGGTAGAAGGATTCTCTTTCACCTGGCTATATACCAACTGATGGAACATTGCCGCATCCAATGTGAAGCGCTGTCCCATGAAGCGGAAGCCCTTAGCCAATTCAGCCTTATCTGTTGCACCTCCATCGTCTGCAAATACAACAGAGTTAATCTGAGGAGGATCCAGTACAGCTGTCATCTTAGTATATTCAGCATAAGCCTTATCATTACCGGGTAACTGATCAACGGTTACATTGTCTCCGTATGCAGTACGAATAATCGGATAATATTCATAATATCCGGAGTCATCAGCACTACCTGCGAAGAAGGATGTTACGGAATAAATTGTATCCCACTCTGTTAATCCGGCATTGTTCATAGCCAGTGACATTAACAGCGCACTTCTGTTTAAATCATCTTCCGACTGGGTAAAATTAACACGACCATACCACATCATGGCGCGGAAGTATTTCTCAAGGAGGGGATCTCCTTCATAATATCCTCTGACTATATACTGGGAATAGTCCTCCTGGATTCCAAGTATTGGAGAATCTAGAAGTCCTGAAGCTGACTGAATGTTATCAAGTTCTACATTCACAATATTCGCTACTGTATTCTCAACCGGTACAGAGTCGTCTAACAGCTTGGCACCAATGTTGAAGAATGCCACGTTTCTTGCTGCCGCACTATCCCATTCCGTACCCTTTAACGTATTGTACTGATTCTTACTCTCTTCAAGAAGCTTCTTGCTCATAGCATCGGCCTTTTTAGCCAGATACTCCTTCTCTGTATTCTTCTGCAGCATTGCATAATACAAATGGTAGGTATGCATCATAGAATCCACGGTAACAAAACTGGGAATCAATCCATAACGATTGCTCTCGTATGCTCCGAAGAATTCCTCGCACTCAGACGGTGCTACGAAGAAATTCTGCTTTGCAAGCAGCTGACGCTCTTCATCATCGAATGTAAAATCATAGTAACGGCCTAAGAATCTCTCATTGTATACATTAGACAGATTCACATCTGTGGAATAGGGCGCAACAGAAGGTGTATACGCCGGTACGGAAATATCCTGAGACTCATTAATAAATGTGGGTCTCAACATCGTATCAACTCCGGCTAACTCCTCAGGGGTTCCTGCATTTGCTTCCGAAGCTGCAACCTGCTCTCCTTTTTTATTTGGTCTGCTGTCTCTGCCTAACACCAGGGCCAGCACAACACCGCTAATCAGACCAAGTCCGATTACACCGGCAACGATGCCGATTAATAATCCCTTCTTCATCGTTTTCTCCTTACTTCAACATTTTATCAATATAATATCCCGTGTAGGATTTCTTGCATTTAGCCACTTCTTCCGGCGTTCCGGATGCAATTACACATCCACCTCCGTCTCCGCCTTCAGGACCCATATCAATAATATAGTCCGCTGTCTTAATAACATCAAGATTATGTTCAATTACAACTACCGTATTACCACCCTGTGTTAGCTTCTGCAGAATCTCAATCAGTTTATGCACATCCGCAAAATGCAGGCCTGTGGTAGGTTCGTCCAGAATATAAATGGTTCTGCCCGTCGATCTCTTGCTTAGTTCTGTAGCCAGCTTAATTCGCTGAGCCTCACCACCCGATAAGGTTGTGGAAGGCTGTCCCAGTTTAATATAACTAAGGCCCACATCGTAGAGCGTTTCGATTTTCCTCCGAATGGAGGGAACGTTCTCGAAGAAATGCAGTGCCTCTTCAACCGTCATATCCAGCACATCATAAATGTTCTTGCCCTTATAACGCACTTCCAAGGTCTCTCTGTTATAACGTTTGCCGTGGCAGACCTCACAAGGCACATATACATCCGGCAGGAAATGCATCTCTATCTTGATGATTCCGTCACCGCTGCAGGCTTCACAGCGTCCGCCTTTGATATTGAAGCTGAATCGACCTTTGGAATAGCCATGCTCCCTGGCATCTGCCGTTGATGCAAACAGATCTCGAATAGCATCAAATACGCCGGTATAGGTTGCCGGATTGGATCGGGGCGTTCTGCCTATGGGGGACTGATCAATGCAAATCACCTTATCAAGGGCTTCCATTCCAAGAATGGTATCATGCTTACCGGGTATGGTATGAGCACGATTCAGGGTTCTTGCCAGTTTCTTATATAGAATCTCATTAACCAGAGAAGATTTACCGGATCCGGACACACCGGTAACACAGGTAAACACACCCAACGGAATCTGCACATCTGTATTCTTCAGATTGTTCTCTTTCGCACCCTTTACCGTAAGGAAGCCGGTGGGTTTGCGACGTTTCTTCGGTACCTCGATACGAATCTTACCGCTTAAATATTGTCCGGTTATGGACTCTTCGCAATCAATAATATCCTCTACCGATCCGGCTGCCACAACGGTTCCGCCATGATCACCGGCTCCGGGACCGATATCCACCAGGTAGTCTGCAGCACGCATGGTATCCTCATCATGCTCAACCACCACCAGGGTATTACCCAAATCTCTCAAATCGCACAGGGCATTCAGCAACTTCTCATTATCACGCTGGTGAAGACCGATACTGGGCTCATCCAGAATATAGGCCACACGCACAAGACCGGAGCCAATCTGGGTTGCCAGTCTGATTCGCTGGGCTTCACCACCGGACAGAGATCCAGTTGCACGACCCAGGGTAAGATAAT
>JAZLHG010000013.1:0-2111 GCA_045616705.1 Lachnospiraceae bacterium
ATCGGGAGGCAACTCAAGAAACGGCTTCTCAACAAACACGTTGAAATAAACGACTCCGTGAACCTTGGTGAGGTCGTTTATTTTACGGAAAAAAGAAGTTATATTCTCATCAAATAAATACTGAATGGTTCCGGTTGAATAGATGATATCAAACTGCTCTTCTATCCGGAAATCATTGATATCCGCAGTAAATGCTTTCACTTCCACCTCGCATTTCTCAGCAAGTTGACTGGTCTTCCTAATTCCTGACTCGGTAATGTCAAAAGCCGTTACCTGACAGCCTTTCCTTGCAAGATAAACCGCATCTTTACCTTCACCACATCCGATATCCAGAACCTTCAGATCCTTCGCATCCCTTCCGGTAGCCTGAATCAAATCATCCAGAAAGGGAGCCGGTTCAAGGCCCCAGTAATATTCGTCGCCTTCATAGCACTTCTCGTACTGCGTTCTAAAGTATTCGCTCATAAATTCTCCTAATCACTTACAGCTGCATTAACTTACATTGGGCAAGCCCGGGGCTCCAGAAATCCTTTATCGGCAGATTTCTTCTCTGACTGATGATGCTGGAATTCATTGCACCATGTCCTACAATAAGAATGTCCTTACCTTCCTCAAGTGCAGGGTCGATTACTTCTCTTAGGAACTGCCCTGTTCTTGCAAATAATTCGTCAAAGGTTTCAGATCCGCCGATAGACTCGGTATAGTGCTCAGGATCCATAAAAATCACATTAATTGGGCAATCCGGAATCTGAAAGCTGTCCATAATTCCTTCATATTCCCCAAATCCCATTTCCACAAGTCTCTTATCCGTAATGATCGGAACATCTCTTCCGTTTAATACGATTTGCGCTGTCTCTACCGCTCTGCTAAGCGGAGAACAATAACAAACATCTATATTGACCGACTGATACTCATCCCGAGCCTTACGGGCCATCTCTCTTCCTTCCTCATTTAACGGGATATCTGTTCTTCCCTGAAGCTTACGAAGTGCATTCCAGTCTGTTTTACCGTGTCGCATAATATATAACATTCTCTTCACACCTTACAAGTTCTTCTCAATAACTTCTAATACAATACTGCTTTTTTTGTTGTCATTTATTGAACTGTTGAATTCCAGGGCTTCTTCCCATCAAGCCAACCTTTTTCTCTCCAGTATTCCGTTTCAACTTTCGATGAATTCCAGCCTTTCTGCTGCATCATTTTCATCATTCCGAACATAAACCTGGTCTTTATAGGGACTGAGGGTGAACCGATCTGGCTGAGTTTAACGGCCAGTTTATTCGTCACCTTTTCAATCTTCGCTTTCTTATCCTGCGCAACTCCATCCCAGTTCATCGCCTGTACAGCGATGCCATATTTATAGATTTTAGGAATTCCCATATAGAACAGACAATCCTCTACATCCCTAACTGCCGATTTCGCGCCCTTACCGGCTGCCGTGGATACAATAACCGCTCGCTTCTTAAAGCAGGATTCCATGGGCCTATGAGACATCCACAGGTCAAATGTCAGATCAAAGAATGATTTTAGCGGAGCTGACATATGCATACAGTAAGTGGGTGTTGTAACAATAAGCACATCCGCCGAATCAATGGCATCTATAATCTTCTGCTTCTCTTCGTAATAAGGACATGTCGACATATCTTCAATGCACTGGTAACATCCTACACAGAAATGATTCAAATCCTTCGGAAAATAAAACTCCGTAATCTCGTTTTGTCCTTCTATTTGATCTGCTATAATCCGCCCAATATGATAGGTACTACCCTTATGATTCTGTCCATTGAGCATTACAATCTTCATATAAATCTCCATTCCATCATAAAATGAACTGTTACACCCGTCCCTTGAGGGCACCATATCTCTCGCCAATTTGTCTGCACCGGGTATTCACCTCTTCATTATTCAGAAACGTAGCGTGATCCATCTCTTCTTATTTCAATCTGACATAAAATGTAGATTTTCCAGTTCCTTCCCTGCGAAGTTCTCCTTCTGCTACAAGCTTACGAAGTGAGCCTTCAATTGAACTAACACTAAGAGCCGGGCACAATTCACGAATGTCCTGCTTGTTGAATTTCCCGATCTTATTCTGTGTGGCTTTACGAACCATC
>JAZLHG010000014.1:0-4601 GCA_045616705.1 Lachnospiraceae bacterium
GGTTCCTATCCGTCCAATCTGTTCTGTTACGCATCGGAACAGAATAACATTTCTGAGCCGTTAAGCTATGGAACATTGGGTTATCAGCTTAACTTTGCGGCAAATGACGGAACAATCCTTCGTTATGAATATATTACCGGAACCTACTCCGATGCAAATGAGCTGGCTGACATGATTATGGATGATGAAGGCATGAGATTATATGCGGCATCTGATGCACGTCAGAAGATTATGGACAGCGGCGTTGCAAGAGTTCTGATTAAGGGAACAGATCCCGACAATAATTCATTGGCAGTTGTGGAACTGTTTAAGATTGAAGGTTCCCAGATTCTGAAGATGACCTTTTCCTATCCTGCATCAAATGATTCCGTTGAGACTCAGCGTGAACAGTATGTTGCAGAATGTTTGGTTAGAAGCTGTGATTTCTCCGGAGAGACAAAGGGCTGTAGAACTTTTGCAGATTTCCAGAGTGGAACCGATGTTCAGTAGCGGGTATAAAATATGCAGATTATTGTGAATCAGATCAGCAAATCCTATGGAACACAAAACGTACTTCAGGATGTGTCTCTATCAGCAGGTGATGGAGAGCTGATTGGAATTACAGGAAGAAACGGATGTGGTAAATCAACACTTTTATCCATTCTTGCGGGAGTGGAGCCACCGGATAGGGGAACGATTACATTTTCCGAACCCGGAGGACGGAGACTGGTAGGATATTTACCGCAGATCAATCCGTTGATTGAAACCGCTTCGGTGGAAGACAACCTGAAGTTATGGACGGAAGACAGAGAAGGCTTTCATCGCTTGGCTCAGGAGTATAACTTAACAACGATATTGAAGAAGAAGGTTGCCACTTTATCAGGCGGAATGAAGAGAAGACTTGCAATTGCATGTGCACTTGCATTGAACCCCAGACTACTGATTATGGATGAACCTACTTCAGCACTGGATATAGAATATAAGAAACAGATTCATGAACAGATGAGCATGTTCACTGCGCAGGGTGGAACCATTATCATGGTTACGCATGAAGCAGAGGAAATACAGTTATGTACGCGTTGCTATCAACTTGAAGATGGCAGATTAAATCTCTATGGGGGACATTGAAATGGACAATAATTTTGGAAATGATCAGCAGGCGAGATTCGATCCTATGACCGGCCAGCCCTTATATCCTAATAGTGGATCCGGATATAACGGAACCTCCTATTCAAGCGGTAGCGCATATCAGGGTGGAAATGCCTATTCCGCAGGTGGTGCATACCAGGGCGGAAGCGCCTATCCCGGAGGTAACACCTATCAGGGTGGAAGTGCTTATTCCGCAGGAAATGCATATCAGGGTGGAAGTGCCTATCCCGGAGGTAACGCATATCAGGGCGGAAGTGCCTATCCCGGAAGTGCTTATCCCGGTGCAGGTGGATATCAGCAGGGATATGGTGCAGGTGGATTCGATGGTGGCTATGGAATGCCACCTAAGAAGAAGGGCTCTCTTCCTACGGGTGCCATTATCGGTATTGCAGCAGGCGGTGCTGCAGTTCTTGCTGCAATATTGGCTGTGATTTTTGTGCTGATTCCCAGTGGTGCATTCTTAAGCAAACAGAATAAGGTGGCAATGGCTGCTTATCAGACATTCAATAAATCTACACTTGGTGGTGTAGTGGTTGATGCAGGTAAGGTAGTAAGTTCTGACGAATTAACTGCTGAAATTGAGGCGAGCGCAGGCTTTATGGGCTACGGAGGATCTGTCGCAGGAGCTGTTTCATCCGATGCGAATGCCGGTAAAGCAAGCATTGATGCAGAGATCGAAGTCTCCGGCGTTATAAAGCAGTCTGTTGTGGGCTATATGGATGATTCCACCGTGCAATTGGCTCTTCCCGATCTTATGGATGAAGTTGTTGTCTATGATTACACCAGAGAAGGTGGATGCATGGATGAAATCCTGCAGAAGATCAGCAGTGGTAGTTCTTACGACTTAAATATGGTATTGTCAGCAGCCAATGGCCTGATGATGGATTCTGCCAAGAATTCCAAGAAGACCATGAAAGCTGTTAAGAAGGCTTATAGTAAGCTTGATACAGAGAAGCTTGATAAGCAGGAATTTGAAATAGACGGCAAGGATAGAAAGTGCGAGGGCTATAGAATTACTGTTACCGAAGATGATGTAAATGATCTTCTTAAGGAGATTTCAGAGATTTCCGGTGACACTTACCATGATAATCTTGTGGATTTGGCAGCAGGTATCAGCAATCTGACAGGTAGTTATTTTGCACCTGAGTCCTTGTCACAGGAAGTGCCTTCCGTTAATATGGCGGACATCGTTATTGATGCATATCTCTATAAGGGTCAGTTGGCAGCCATTCAGAGTGAAGGCATGTCGGTTGAGTTCCGTGGTGGAGACACCAGATGTTCTAACGTCGTAATCAATAATCAGGGCTACGAAGTAATGCGACTTGAGAGCTCCATTAAAAAGGGCGTTGAGAAGGGAACCATTAGCTCTCAGGGCATGACCATTGCCGATTACAGTTATGACAGAGATAACGGTAAGTTCAGTATTAATGCAGTGGATGCAGGTAGTTATTCCGGTAAGTTCCTTGTAAAGGGAGGCTCTATCGAGTTGAATATGGGAATTACAGGTATTGCCGATGTCTCTGCTAAGATCAAAGATAAAGCAAACATTAAGAAGCCTAAGGGAGATGAAGTGGTAATCAATGATTATTCACTCATGGAGCTGGCTAGTTTGTTTATCGGTCCGCTTCAGACATTAGTGGGACCTCTTATGAATGGATTAGGAAGCTTCTTCTAATACAACATTCCAAGCTATGAACAGACAGAAAAAGTTATTACAACTTGAACTGAAAACAGGCCTGGCCCAATTGGTCAGAGCATTTATCACAATGGCAGCAATGATTCTGATTGCTGCCTTGTTGTTATGTCTGTATATAGGGTTGAGGACGACGTCAGAGCAGAAGATGGTAGTTGGAATCTATTCGGAGGACCAGTCCGATTTGTATCAGATGATGATGCAGTTCGCCGGTAGTGTTCCGGCTCTGTCCGCTTTATGCTCCTTGGATAGTTGCGATTATCAGGACGGTATGGAAGCGTTATCTTCCGGCGAATATCAGATGTTAGTATGTATTCCGAACCACTTTATGGAGAATGCGGAGCATATGCAGGATGTGTCACTGACGATTTACATGCCGCGGGAATCTATGCTGAATTCCAGACGAATCCTGTCTCTGCTTCATGGTGTAGAGAGTCTGATGGTTACTACGGAGAGCAGTATTCTGGCGTCCTACAAGGGAATGGAATATGAAGTGCTTCCCATGAGCAGAACCCAGATGGAGAATGAATTAACAGGATTATTTATTGGAGCGTTCCTAAACAGAACAGGCATTTTCAATGAATCTCATATATCCCCTTACGGGGAAAGTAACCCAATCAGTTTCTATGGTATATCGGCTATTTTACTCATCACGGCGCTGGGAGCGGTCATGCTGTTTCAACTCTACGACCAGAGTATTCGTAAAGTAGAAACACTCATTTGTGTAACAAGTAGAGAGCGAATGCTGTGGGCTGTGAAGAAATTACTGCTGATGGCCGTGCTGTTTGCGATTCCGTTACTGCTGATGACCATTCTGTTGAGAATATTGGCATTCAGTGGATTGTTTGAATTTACGTTATCTGTGGGCGTAGTCTTGGCACTACTTCTAAATGCTCTTACCATGGCGGCAATTCTGCAGATTTACTTAAATTATGCCAGGGAATCGGGAAGAGGGTTATTCTATCTGTTACTGATGATACTGATGTATTTGATGTCAGGGGTATTGGGATCTTCCTATTATCTGCCTTTTGGATTTAGACAAATTGCGTCCTTCCTTCCGCCTGCTTTATGGCAGGGGTTGATTCTGCAGTTGTCAGAGGGTGAGCCCATAGGCATTACATTAGCAGGTACACTAATTTATATGGTGATTACAGTAGTGATCGCAGTTGTGGGATATACCAAATCTCTTAATCGTAATTAACAGGAGTGGATCATGTATCTGAAGTGGATAAAGTTTAAGATAAAACAGAATATTTGCAGTGTTCTGTTCTGGCTGATTCTTATCATCAGCTTGCTTCTGATGCAAACTGTTCGCTTTATGGATTTAAGGATGTCTGAGAAGAAGAGTGTTTATATTGCAGCGGAAGACAGTATCTATTCGAAGAGCCTTCTGCAGAACCTACTGCAGGAAGACCTGGATGGTTATGAAATGGTAGAGGTGTCGAGTGAAGATGCGGTCAAACTGGGATTGCTTCGAGGACAGGCTTATTGCGGGGTAGTACTTACAGATGAATTGGAACGGATTATACGGGGTGAATTCCCTGCAGACGGAGTCAGACTCTACGTATCTGCTGACCCCGGAGCGTCGGATGTGCTGCAGGAGTTGATTTTCCCGTACTTATTAAAAGACGCATCGCCGGCTATGCTTACGCAATACTACCAAAATGCAGGGCTTCAGGATGGCAGTCAGGCGCTTCAAGTGATTACCTCATTGGATGAGCAACTCTTATCGGAATATCAGTTACATTTATGCGATGTACACTTCATAGACGGAGCGAAG
>JAZLHG010000015.1:0-5257 GCA_045616705.1 Lachnospiraceae bacterium
GACTTCTTCTGCCAGATCCAGAGAACTTCGTCTGTTGCAGACTTAAGGGCTGTTTTACGAAGGGTAATTAACGGAAACTCCTTACGAAGATCGTATCTGTTCACAACACCGAACTTCTTAATGGTATAAGCAGGCGTACCGTCTTCCCACTTGGGGCGAACCTTCTCTCCCTCGGTTGAGCATCCGCTTGTCAGGATATCCTGACACATATCAATAAAAATCTTATCTGCTAAACTCATACTCTCTCCTTATCGATCCCATTTATCACATAGTGCATTAATCTGATCCGCAAACTTGGCTAGGTCCTTATTGGTTCCACCCTCATTGTGCTGAATAACAGTAAGCAGTCTCTGGCCTGCTGCCAAAAGTCTCTCAAATACCGTGCTGACCGTACGTTTCTTCTTCGCCTTAATGACGGTGCCGGATTCCTCAACTACAAAACTGTTATTAAGTAAATCAAAGCACGTTCCCGAGTAAGGCGCATAGGCGTGAAGTCCAAACTGATCATGAAGATAGGATGCATAATCATCTGTTACATGATCATCTCCATGCACAACAAATACTCTCTTGGGGTCCTTTTTGAATCCTCTCACCCAATCTGTAAGGCCCTTTTTATCCGCGTGTCCGCTAAGGCCCTTAATTGCTGTAATAGCGGCTCTTACCTCAATCACTTCACCGAACAGTTTCACTTCCTGTGCGCCCTCAATCAACGCACGTCCCAGCGTGCCGATTGCCTGATATCCCACAAACAGAATGGTACATTCCGGTCTCCATAAGTTGTGCTTCAGATGATGTCTGATTCGACCTGCTTCACACATACCCGACGCCGAGAGAATGACCTTGGGATGATTCGAGAAGTTAATCGCTTTACTCTCATCGCTGGTAATTGCCAGTTTCAAACCGGGGAATGTCAAAGGATTAATGCCTTTATTCACAATCTCCATAGCTTCGTCATCGAAGCACTCATAAATATTCTTCGTGAAAACAGAGGTGGCTTCCACTGCCAGAGGACTATCTACATATACCTCGAAATCCTGAAACCGTTCAAGTCTCTTCTCTGCCTTAATCTGTCTTAAGAAGTAGAGCATCTCCTGAGTTCTTCCTACTGCAAAGGACGGAATTACCACATTGCCGCCTTTTGCGAAGGTCTCGCCAAGTACCTTGGTCAATTCCTCTACGTAATCCACTCTCTCCATGTCATGGAGTCTGTCACCGTAAGTGGATTCCATTACGACATAATCCGCTTCCTCCACAGTTGAAGGATCCTTAATTAACGGCTGCCGTACATTACCGATATCGCCGGAAAATACGATTTTACGAAGTTCATCACCCTCCTGCAGCCATACCTCAATGGCCGCAGAGCCAAGCAGATGTCCCACATCCGTAAACCGAATGGAGATTCCCTCGCACAGTTGAATCATCTCATTGTAATGACAGGGAACCAGACATTTAATGGCACCATCCGCATCTTCCATGTTATAGATGGGAACGTATTCATCCACCTTAGCAGATCTCTTAGCCTTGCGGTTACGCCATTCCGCTTCCTGCATCTGAATATGCGCGCTGTCTCGAAGCATGATGGAACACAAATCTGCAGTAGCATCTGTTGTATAAATCTGTCCCCTAAATCCACGGGAATAAATCAGAGGAAGCAGACCTGAGTGATCAATATGCGCATGGGTTAACAGCACATAATCAATCATGGAATCCTCCACCGGAATAGGTACATTCTCATATAAATCCTGTCCCTGCTCCATACCGCAGTCAACCAGAATATGCTTGCCACAGGCCTCAATATAATGACAACTGCCTGTAACCTCATGTGCGGCACCTACAAATGTAAGTCTCATTTCCTTCTCCCTCCGTCCTGCTAGGATTCATCGGCTAAATCTAAAACAACGTAAGCAAGTCTATCGGACTCTTAATCACATAATCCGGATTCTCAACCCGTCCAAATCCATAAGAAGCAAATACAATCGGAACGCCTGCATCCTTACATGCGTTGGCATCCATCTGGGTATCTCCTACATAAACCGGATTCTGAAGCTGATACCGTTCCATAATCAGGCGAATATTATCGGCCTTCAGAAGTCCTGTATCTCCCGGACATAAATGGTCAATAAAATACTTCTCAAATCCTGTCTTCTCATAGAGAAGTTCCACATAGCCCGCCTGGCAATTGCTTACCACAAACAGTTTGGTGCGACTGCTTAATTCCTTAAGAACCTCTTCTAACTGCGGATATACAATTCCGGCCTTCTCTCGTAAATATCGTTCCTCATATTCATAACAAACCGGCTTATATTTCTTCCGAATCTCCTCAGAATACATAGGAAGAATATCAGCGATAATCTCATCCATGGGAAGTCCGAACAATCCCTTTAAGCGACCCGCGGTCACCTTCACATCTTCTATTCCAATATCAATCAGTGCCTGATTCCAGGCATCCTGGACAACCGGCGTAGAGTCCCAAATGGTTCCGTCTACGTCGAAAATAATACCGTCTATCATTTTACAATTTAATATTCGCTAACAAGCCTGCAAGACTCGTAGATGCTTCTCCTTCATCATGATACTCAAAAGTCTCTTCCTGATCTGCAACCACTTCGAGAACCTCTTCAAATTCCTTCATAGACAAGGATAATTTGCCATCCTTTACCTCGAGAAGTTTAACCTTCACTTCCTGGCCTTCCTTCAGTACTTCAGAAGGACTCTTCAGTCTTCTCTGGCTGATTCTTGAAATATGAAGAAGGCCGGACAGTCCGTTGCCCAAATCCACAAAAGCACCATAAGGACGAATACTCTCTACCTTACCCTCCATAATCGTTCCGGGAACCAATCTTGCTTTTCTGGAATTCAGTTCCTCTTCCTTCTTCTGCTTCTCCACATTCTTAGCAGACATCACCAGTTTACGCTTCTCCTGATCAACAGTGATTACGGTAACTTCCAGATTCTTACCAACATAAACAGAGGTATCTTCCACATAAGAAAGTGTCAATTGGGAAGCCGGAATGAATCCGCGAATGCCTTCCGCATAAGCAACAACACCTGCATTTACCGCTTCATTTACATGAACGGTAATGACCTTTTCTTCATCCATGTAACCCTTTAGCACTTCCCAGGACAGAACCTGATTTGCTTCCTTCATAGACAATACAATATTGCCCTGTCCATCATCGGTCTTAATGATGGTACCCTGCACCTCATCCCCTGCATGGAAATGTTCTTCCGCAATAAACGTAGGATCCTCTGTCACCTCTTCAATGGGAATAATGCCCTGGGCATAATATTTCAAATCCACATATACTGCTTCTTCCGTAACATCAATTACGGTGCCCTTAATAATATCATTGACTTCCAGACGTCTGAAGGATCTCTCCAGTTCATCCTTGTAATCATCCATAGACTCTGTTACTTCCGGAGTCTCTGTAATTTCTGCTGTTTCAATAACTTCTAATTGTTCGTTTGTATCCACTGTTACAACCTCCATCTTTTATTCTGATTTCTATCTCTAACGTCTTCTATGTCTTCTGCTGATTGCGGACACAATTGCCAATACTACAGCTGCAATCAGCATGATTCCTGCAATAGAAAAAGCAACGATCATCCCTACATAATTAGACCTTCCGGTCTGCCCGTGACCGGTATTTACCGTATTCACACCCTTTTCCCCTTTTGCGAACACATTTGCAAGAGACCAGGTCCCACTTTTCTTCTCATCCTGCTCATCTACTTCCGCATCGGCTGTTTGAACACCTTCCACCGGTGTAAACTGAAGTGTGTTCTCCGGTAGGGATTCCGTCCTCAGAAATTCCTCCGGAATTCCTAACGGATCCGTATCCGTGAACAATTCGTAATTGTTATATACTCTGGCCACGAATTCCCCTGAATATCCGTCAGGCACCAGGTATGTCCCCTTCACCGTTTCCGCATTCTTATCCCAGACCTTAAGGTCCCTAAATCCGGCGTCTTCATCAAGAGCCAAATCTTCGGTATTCAAGTCATAATACATTAATTTGCTGTCAGGCTCCGAAGCGGTTATCGTATAACTTAGTATCCCCGTATCCGGGTCATAGTCATCTATAATCACGCTAACATCTGCAGGTGGTGTAACATCCGGTTCCATTCGTTCGGAAGGCACTTCCGTAACAAGCTTCCCTCCGGCATCTGCGGATACAACGCCCTTCTTCACACCCAAATAGTCCGCGACGGCCAGCGCATCCAGCACGCCCATGTGCTTCCAGGCTTCTTCCGTGTTCAGTTCATTGAAATCCGTGTCGTTGTCCAGATATCCATGTTCCAGAATAATGGTAGGAATAGACTGCTCCCGTCCGATTCTGATTAGGCCGTAGTAGTCAGTTCCCCTCTTCCCGATACGGGTCTTGATTCCCTTACTGACTCTGCCGGATTCTTCCCACCAGTTCATCACAGTTGATGCAAGGGAATAGCCCTTGGCATATTCTTCTGAAAAGGCTGAAGTAAAGATTTCACTGCCATAGAATCTATGATGCAGGCTGGCATTGTAATGTACGGAAATCAAATAATCCGCGTCCACGGACTTGGCATACATCACGCGTTCCTCAAGGGTTAATTTACGGTCATCAGACCGTGTCATATAAACATTTAAGTTCCCGTACTGCGACAATTCTTCATAGAAGGCCGTAGCCGTAACCAGGTTAATATCCTTCTCATATAGGTCGTGATAAATTGCCCCCTTGTAAGTGGCATCATCATCACCATCTCCGCCATGGCCCGGATCGATAACAACGGTAATCTCTTCGTAGGCCCTGGCCTTAACCGGAAATCCAAGAGACGTAAGAACGATGCTCATCATAACAACAAACATAACAACTCTTCTGTTTAAGAACCTCCGATTCGTTATCATATACTACCCCTTGTGTATCCTTTTCTCTATTATAACAAATTCTTGTATATAATACTACGATTTACTGAAAGCGATTTGCCATATTATAGAGTCTACTATAGATGCCATTAAGGGCTAAGAGTTCCTCATGATTACCGGATTCTGCAATACCATCTTCCGTCAGGACCATGATTCTGTCTGAATTGCGAATAGTAGACAAACGATGTGCAACCGTCAATGTCGTTCTACCTTCCGCAAGTCTTGATAAGGATCCGGCAACAATGTATTCCGATTCGTTATCAAGAGCTGATGTGGCCTCATCCAGAATAATAATAGGCGGGTTCTTTAAGAACACTCTGGCAATACTGAGTCGCTGTTTCTGACCACCGGACA
>JAZLHG010000016.1:0-6987 GCA_045616705.1 Lachnospiraceae bacterium
TTCTCATCAGGTGATACAGCAATGCTCAACATGGGCTCATGGTTCATCGCTACTCTGATCACCAACATCGCATCCGGCGAGTATGATCCTGCACTTTGCGGTAACTGCGGTATTGTTAAGTATCCTCACGCTGATGCCGTAGAGCCCGGTTCAACACTTGGTACAATCACAGGTCTTGCTGTTACATCTGCATCTGCTAATCCGGACGCAGCATGGGATTTCGTTAACTGGTGTTCAGGCGAAGACGGTGCAGCAGTTATGGCTTCCTCAGGTAACTTCCCTGCAATCATGACCAGCGAAGTTAAGGATGCTATTGCCAGCATGGAAGGCTTCCCTACAGACGACAACTCCAAGGCAGCACTTGATGTTTCTAACTTATACCTTGAGGTTCCTTACGGCGACAAGGTTTCTGAGGTTAACTCAGTTCTTGATTCCTACCATGGTTCTATCATGAGTGGTGAGATGACCATCGACGAAGGTATCGCAGCAATGAATGACGAAGTTAGCAAGGTACTTGCTGAATAATTAGAATAATAACAACTACAATGAGGGGACCACTTCCTAAAGGGTGGTCCCCGATTTATAGAAAGGAGTTCCCCATGGCTGATATGAATGTAGCCGCTCCCGCTAAAAAGAAAGGTCTTAGCAGACAGGCCAAGAAAAATCTCATCGCTTATTCGTTTATTGCTCCCAACTTTATCGGATTCTGCGTATTTACTCTGGTTCCCATTATTTTTGCCTTTGCATTGGCATTTATGGAATGGGACGGAAGTAATCCGATTCAGTTTGCAGGACTTAAGAATTTTATCAAGCTACCTACAGATACATTCTTCATAGCAGCACTTAAGAATACCGTTATTTATTGTATCGGTACAGTGCCTCTTACCATGGTAGCATCTCTGGCACTGGCAATCTTATTGAATCAGAAAATAAAAGGAAAGGGTATTTTCAGAACCCTGGCCTTCTTCCCATATATTGCATCACTTGTAGCGATTACTTCCGTATGGAAAATGTTATTTCATCCCTCTAAGGGACCTGTTAATAATCTGCTCTATACGGTATTCAAAGTAGAACAGAGTAACCTCCCTCAGTGGTTCTCAGGTGGTCTGGTAATTGTCTCCATGATTCTATTTTCCGTATGGAAATACATGGGTTATTACATGGTAATCTACCTTGCGGGTCTGCAGGGTATTTCAAATGAACTGTACGAGGCAGCTGCCTTAGACGGTGCAGGAACCTGGAACCAGTTTAGATACGTAACATGGCCCCAGTTAAGATCGACCACATTCTTCGTGGTGGTTATGCTGACCATTAACTGCTTTAAGATATACGATATCGCAATCATGCTTGCCGGCGGCGGAAGCGGAGAACTGACAACCTCAGCAACCGTTTTGGTATATTACATTTACCAGAAGGCATTCATCGATTGGAACCTGGGATACTCCAGTGCAGTAGCAATGGTACTGTTTGTAATGGTTCTTCTTGTAACGATCGTACAGTTTAAGATCGAAGCCAACCAGGAATAGCAGAGAGGAATAGGTATGAAGTCTAAACATAAAAACGAAGTCATTAAAAAGATTTTAATATATGCGATTTTGATTATTATGGCAGCCATCATGATCGTTCCTTTTATCTGGATGCTTTCAGCAGCAATTAAGAGCGATCGTGAAGTATTCAAAATGAATCCCTTTGTGTTGATTCCTGCCAAGCCCAAGTGGACCAACTACGCAACAATCTGGACGAAGATTCCCATGCCCACATTTGTTAAGAATACCGTAGTGCTGACCCTTGTTGTTACGTTTCTGCAGCTTCTGACATCAAGCTTTGCGGCTTACGCATTTGCCAAGCTTGAGTTCAAGCACAGAAAGACCTTGTTCCTTGCCTACATTGCAACCATTGCAATGCCCTGGCAGGTATACATGGTTCCTCAGTTCATTATGATGAGAAGAATGGGGCTGAATGATAAATTGCTGGCAATCATTTGCCTGCAGGCGTTCTCGGCCTTCGGTGTATTCATGATGAAGCAGTTCTATGAAGGCATACCGGATGATTTGTGTGAGGCGGCCCGAATAGATGGCCTGTCGGAATATCAGATTTATTTAAAAATCATGCTGCCGCTATCGAAACCGGCACTTTCAACCCTTACGATTTTTACATTCGTAAATACCTGGAACGACTACTTAGGTGCCTTGATCTACTTAAAGTCAGAAGCCAAGAAGACCATTCAGTTAGGACTGAAGATGTTCATCTCCCAGTATTCCTCAGATTACGGTCTGATTATGGCAGGTTCGGTTCTGTCATTGATTCCGCTAATCATTGTATTCTTGTTCTTCCAGAAGTATTTCGTTGAAGGTATTGCTTCAACCGGTATCAAAGGCTAATTCAGAAAAGGAATGGTGACTAAAATGGCAATGCTGTCATTAAAGGTTTTAGATGTAAACGGCAATACCAAAGCTGTGGCGCAGGGTGAGGACTTCGTTGACCTTGCCTACGCCCAGGAGTACTGCCCGGGAGATATGGTTGAACTCCAGACCTCCCAGAAGAATATTCACATTAATTTCCAGGTCGATGATGCTGTAGGCCCTGCATTTGTATATGTTACTGACACTGTTCAGTATGACATTCCCTTTGGTGAGAAGCGTATTAGCTACTCACCTAAGGTTTTTTCCGGGAATCGTCACTATATGTATGCGGAAGTGGCTAAGGATTATGAGGTCTATGCCTATAGGAACCTTGCCCTAAATCCTGCAGATCAGCACAAAGATGTACCCTGTTATCCTCACGCTACTGCCAACGTAGAGACACGAGGAGAAAGCGTATTTGCGGCTAAGAATGCCATTGATGGTGTGAGAGCCAACTTATCACATGGTGAGTGGCCTTATGAATCCTGGGGCATTAACAGACAGGACGATGCAACCATGCGCTTAGAGTTCGGCCGATCTGTGGAAGTAGATAAGATTGTGCTCTATACAAGATCCGATTTCCCTCATGATAACTGGTGGACTTCGGCAACCGTTACTTTCTCAGACGGAAGCAGAGAAGTGCTTAAGATGGAGAAGAGTGTAAGAGCACACGAATTTCCCATTGATCGGAGAGTAATCACCGCTCTTGAACTATCGGAATTAATCAAAGCCGATGACCCCTCACCCTTCCCGGCACTGACTCAGATTGAAGTGTACGGACAGGTGGTTAAATAAGGAGGATAAAATGCAGGATTATAGCAATTACCCATCCATAAGCAGCGAAGAGATGAAGCAGGCTATGGATTTCTGCGTGAAGCAGATTACCCATATACTGCCGCAGTTTACCCATAAATTTCAGCCGGCATACAGTATCGATAATTTCTATGCCCCTTCCGAGAATACAGACTGGACCAATGGTTTCTGGACCGGTGAAATCTGGCTGGCATATGAATATCTGAAATTGACGGACCCAAATCATGAGGGACTTCAGAAGTTAAGAGATGCAGCAGAGGTTCAGGTGAACAGTTTCCTTCACAGAATCGAGAATAATATATCTGTAGATCATCATGATATGGGATTTCTCTATTCGCCTTCCTGCGTATCCGCATACAAACTTACCGGCAATGAGAACGGTAAGCGAGCAGCAATCCTTGCGGCTGATAAGCTGATTACCAGATATCATCCCATTGGTGAATTTATTCAGGCTTGGGGACCTATGAATGAGCCTGAGAACTACAGACTGATTATTGACTGTCTGTTGAATCTGCCCCTGCTCTATTGGGCATCGGAAGAAACCGGAGACAGTAAATACAGAGAGATCGCAGAGCGACATATTCATACGGCGGTAGCTAATGTAATCAGAGAAGATTATTCTACCTGGCATACGTTCTTCTTCAACATGGAGACCGGAGAACCGGATCATGGCAGCACCTGTCAGGGATACCGAGACGGTTCTGCATGGTCAAGAGGACAGGCCTGGGGTATTTATGGAATGGCACTGGCGTATAAATATACCGGTCGAAGCGAATATATTGATTTGTTCAGACATGTTACCGAATATTTCATGGACCATTTGCCTAAGGATCTGATCCCTTACTGGGATTTAGAATTCGTTGACTGGAGCCCGGAACAGCTGGAGTTGGAGCCTCAGCCCAGAGATTCCTCCTCTGCCAGCATTGCGGCTTGCGGAATGTTAGAAATGGCCAAGAATCTTCCTGAGGAAGAAGCAGCATTTTATAGAGACCTTGCCGCTAAGTTAATGAAAGCGGTTTATGATATTGATGCGGTGAAGAGTGTGGAAGAATCCAACGGATTGGTGCTGCACAGTACTTATTCCAACAGATCCCCCTATAATACCTGTAATCACTACGGGGTAGATGAGTGCAACTCCTGGGGCGATTACTTCTACATGGAAGCACTTACCAGACTGAGCAGGGACTGGAATCCCTACTGGTAATAAGAATACATTGAGGTTAATGAGAAATGGCTAAGATGACAAATTGCGGCGATTTACATAGCAAAAAGGATTTCGAGAACCTGATGTTTGGAATTCTGAATCCTTTAAAACCACTCTATAGTCCCGGATGTGCCGGTCTTATTCTGGGTGATACCTTTGCTCATTATGATTTGGGCGCAACCAGAATGGAAGCCGTATCCAGGCCGTTATGGGCTCTGGTTCCCTACTGGGCAGGCGGGGGTAAGGAGGATGCAGAGGTAACCTTTGCGGAGATTTACCGTAAGGCACTTGCTTCCGGAACGGACCCTAAGGGGGACGAATTCTGGGGTGACTGCACCTCATTTGACCAGAGATTTCTTGAGATGGCGGCAATCAGTTACGGAATGATGTATGCGCCGGATGTAGTGTGGAATCCCCTCAGTGAGCAGGAGAAAGAGAATCTGGCCGGTTATTTATCACAGATTAATGAACATCCACTGCCGGTATGTAACTGGATTCTGTTTGCGGTACTGGTAAATATCGCGCTGAAGAAGGTTGGCAGACCCTACAGCGATGAAATGTTAAATCGTTATCTGGATGGGCTGGAGCAGTTCTATCTGGGAGACGGCTGGTACTGTGACGGTGACTCGGGTCAGAAGGATTACTATATTTCCTTTGCGATACAGTTTTATACATTAATATATGCCCATGTCTGTGCAGAAGATGACGCCGCCAGAGCGGCAAAATACAGAGCCAGGGCTATGGAGTTCGCCCAGTCCTTTGTCTACTGGTTTGACGACGAGGGTGGCGCAATTCCTTTTGGCAGATCCTTAACCTATCGATTTGCCCAGGTGAGTTTCTTCTCAGTGTGCTTGCTTACCGGTGTGAATCCCTTCCCTCTCGATGTAATGAAGGGACTGATTGCCAGACATTTACAGTGTTGGATGAATCGAAGCATCTTCGATCGGGACGGCATACTAACAATCGGATACGGATATTCCAATCTGACTATGGGTGAGAGATACAATGCTCCCGGATCCCCCTACTGGGCAATGAAGACCTTTGCTTTTATGGCACTTCCTGATGATCATCCTTTCTGGACGGTACAGGCGGCGGATTATCCGAAGGAATTAGTAGAGAAACCTCTTAAACCCATTCCCATGGCTGATATGCTGATGTATCACTATGGTAACAGAACAGCGGCGTTTGCTCCCGGTGTATACAGCAAGAACGGACATGGCCATATTGTTGAGAAGTATTCCAAGTTTGTATATGATACCAAATTCTCCATTAGTGTAGCGCGTTCCCAGTATGAACTGTGCGAATGTGCACCCGATAATATGCTGGCCTTTGTAATTGATGGTTATGTATATGTGAGAAGGCAGTGTATCTCATCCTCTATCGAAGGAGACCGGGTTATTTCGAACTGGAGTCCTTATCCGGGAATTGTTGTGGAGACCCAGATTATTCCGGATGCGGAAGGACACAGAAGAATTCATACCATTTCCAGTTGTATCGCATGCGAGGCTTATGATTACGGCTTCTCGATTCAGAGAGATGATTTCGTGGTTACGGAATTTGAAGAGCGGAATACGGAGAACAGTAGCCTTGTCAGCAATAAGCATTCTTTCTGTGAAGTGATTTGTGAGCATGCAGATGGCGCAACCTGTCTGGGTGGTGACTATTTGAGAGCAGATCCGGATACGAACCTGCTATATCAGAGAACTACCATTCCCGGTGTGAAATTTAAGATTCAGGTTGGCAGACAGGTGATTGAAGATCGAGTAAAGGCCCGTTGGTTATAAGGGCAGAAAGGACATAAAATGAGAATCGCACTTATTAACGAGAACAGTCAGGCAGCGAAGAATGCCGTGATTGAAAATGCACTGAAAAAGGTCGTAGAGCCTATGGGACATGAAGTAGTGAACTACGGAATGTACACAGCAGAGGACGCAGCGCAGTTAACCTACGTACAGGTTGGCATTCTTGCAGCAGTTCTTCTGAACTCCGGAGCGGTTGATTATGTGATTACAGGCTGCGGAACAGGAGAGGGTGCAATGCTTGCCTGCAATACCTTCCCGGGTGTAATATGTGGTCATGTGGAAGATGCACTTGACGCTTACACCTTTGCACAGATTAACGATGGTAATGCAATCTCCATTCCCTTTGCAAAAGGATATGGATGGGGCGGAGACCTGAATCTGGAATACATTTTCGAGAAGCTGTTCGTAGAAGAGAGTGGACAGGGATATCCCAGAGAAAGAGCTGTTCCGGAGAAGAGAAACAAGAAGATTCTTGATGAAGTGAAGGCTGTTGCCTACAGAAAGCTTACAGATATTCTTGCGGATATGGATCAGGAACTGTTAAAAGGTGCACTGGCAGGTGAGAAGTTCAAAGAGTATTTCACAAGAGATGCTAAGGACAGCGAAATCATCGATTTCGTTCAGGGCCTTGGCTTATAAGAGAAGGAGAGAATGATGAGCGATTATACAAATATTTTTTCATTAGAAGGTAAGGTTGCCTGGGTTACAGGTGCTTCTTACGGTATCGGATTTGCCATTGCATCCGCATATGCCAAGGCTGGCGCTA
>JAZLHG010000017.1:0-5262 GCA_045616705.1 Lachnospiraceae bacterium
TTGCTTGCGCTTAACGTAGTTGCAATTGTACCGCTGGTATTATCCGTATTGATTTCTTTTGTATTTTAGGCTGGATTTCGTATGAACATTATGAAGAAATACTACAATTTCATATGTGGCGCAGTGATTGTGGTAAGCCTGCTTGTTACGGCATTCTTCGGAACCAAGAAACAGGGCTACTTCATTGATGAGAATTATACTTATACTATTTCTAACGGCACACAGTTGGGAATCTCCGTTGATAATGGTACCTGGAATGATACTGCTAAGTTCCTTGGTCAGGTGGTATCGGAAGGGGAGGAGAATTTCTCGTTCGGACAGATGTATCAGAATGCTGCAAATGATGTACATCCCCCGCTTTACTATGTGATTTTTCATTTTGTGTCTTCCGTGTTTACCGGCGTGTACAGTAAGTGGATTGGACTTGGAATTAATCTGGTATTGTTACTCCTAACACTAATGACTGTACAGAAGTTAGCATACCGATTAAGCGGTGAGAATATTCCTGTGACAGTGATGACATTATTGTTCTTTGGCATTTCTCCTGCAACAATTTCCAATGCCATGCTGATTCGTATGTACCTGTTAATGCTTCTGTGGGTGCTGGTATATGCGGATCTTCATGTGGAGGATTTCACCAGAGATACCTTAAGTGTGAAGAAATTCTTGATTCCCGTATTTGTAACAGGATTTTTCGGATTTCTGACCCAGTATTTCTTTATCATTGTGATGTTTTTTATTTCCTTTGCCTATGCATTCTATCTGTTGGTGTTCTGTGGACGCATAGGGCATACTATTCGATACGGGTGTACGGTACTTGCATCCTTAATTGCAACGGTTTTTGTGTGGCCCTATAGCAAATTTCACATTTTCGGTGGATACAGAGGAGAGGGGGCTATGTCCCAGCTTCTGGATGTTAGCCAGATGCTTAAGAGAACGTCCCAGTATATCCTATTCGCCAATGATCAGGTATTTGGTAATCTGATGAGTTTCTACGTCATCTGGGGCTTAATCGGCGCCGGGACCTTGATAATAGCACTTATCGCAGGGAGAAAGGCTGGTGGTAAGGACCTCGTCAGGAATTTTTCCGTACCCGTTAAGGGTATGATCCTTCTGGGATTTGCTGCAATAATGGACTTCCTGGTAATTGCACAAATCGGTCTTCTTGGAAATGAGAATTCCTGCAGACATATGTTTAACGCATATGGCCTGTTTACCCTGTTAATCCCCATTGGAACCTGGATGGTTGCCAAGCATATTTTCAAGGAAGCGCCTAAGCGAGCGGCTTGGGCATTAGAACTTACCGGAGCTGTACTTCTGATTACCCTGCTTGTGGGATATGCAAGTGGTCAGGTTCTGTTCCTCAATGAGAGTGATGGTCATGCGTTTGATTTTGCGGCAGCGCATCCTGATGAAAAGGTTGTGATGATTCACAAAGATAACGGCATGTACGATTCCCGCATTCAGGATTGCGTATTATATCCGGAAGTGTATTTGGTAAATGCGGCAGAGCCTGAGCAGGTTCGAGATGAACGTGTTGCGGATGCTGATGAACTGTTAGTGTATGTATCCAGTCAGATTAAGAATCAAGAAGAATGCTTTGAGCAGATTTATGAGGAGAATCCTTCTATTTCTCAAGCAGAATTTTTGTGGGACTGCGGGAACTTCTTCTCGGTATATTTGCTGCACTAGCGATTAGGGGACAAGCGTATTTCTGCATATATATGCAGGAATCAGACATAGAAGTAGAATCGGTTACGGCCGTGTGATAAGTAGGAGATAGAATATGGACAAAATTGCGGTATTGATTCCCTGTTATAACGAGGAACTGTCAGTGGCCAAGGTGGTGGAAGATGCCCGTAAGGCCCTGCCGGAAGCCACAATCTATGTATATGATAATAATTCTACCGATGAGACGGTGAAGCGAGCCAAAGAGGCGGGTGCAATTGTTCGTCACGAGTATATGCAGGGTAAGGGCAACGTAATTCGCAGAATGTTTCGCGAAATCGATGCCCAGTGCTATGTGATGGTAGACGGAGACGATACCTATGAGATGAGCTATGCCCCTGAGATGGTGAATCTGGTACTAAATCATAATGCGGATATGGTGGTTGGAGATAGACTGTCCTCTACTTATTTTACCGAGAATAAGAGACCTTTTCATAATTTCGGTAACACCCTGGTTCGTGGCTCCATCAATCGCCTGTTCCATAGCAATATCAGGGACATTATGACCGGATTCAGAGCCTTCTCCTATCAATTTGTGAAGCTGTTCCCTGTGGTGTCGGGTGGTTTTGAAATTGAGACCGAGATGACGATTTTCGCAGTGAATAATAACCTTCAGGTTGAAAATGTCATTATTGAATACAGAGACCGTCAGGAGGGAAGCGCATCCAAACTGAATACCTATTCCGACGGATTCAAGGTTCTCAGAATGATTGCAAGACTCTACGGCGAATACAGGCCCCTTCATTATTTTGGGCTGTTAGCCCTTCTGCTTCTTGCACTGGCGACAGGATTTATCATTCCGGTACTGGTTGATTATGCCCATTCCGGTCTGGTGCCCAGATTCCCAACGCTGATTGTGTGCGGATTTGTGGCGATTGCGGCAATTCAGTCTCTGTTTGCCGGTCTGATTCTGAACAATATTGAGCAGCATAATCGCAGAGACATGGAGAAGAGACTCCACGAGATTCATAACGATTACATGAATTTAGAATAAGGAGCAGGGTATGTTAGGTTTGATCTTAATATTGCTGACAGCTCTTATGAGTGCATATATTCTGAAGAAACAGATTGAAGAAGTGCTTCCGCCCTTTGTGATGGCCCTTCTCCTGGGAATCTATGCTCTGATTATTGTGAAAAAGGCCCATCATGCCTTCCTATTATCCTGCGTGGTATTTGCAGGAATTGCGGTGCTGTTTCTAATCTGCCTTTATAGAAGGAGTATAAGCCTTAAGGGAGCAGGTCAGAGTATGTTCTGCCTTCTTAAGAAGAAGCTGACCTTATCCGGTATCGGTGAGACGTTCATTGCCCATAGGGGCTTTGTGATTTTCCTTCTTGCCTGTGTATGGGTATACTGGGCGTACAGTACCCATTTCGTGTTGGTGTGGGATGATTTCCATTATAATGCTACCTTCCCCAAGGACTGCTTCTATTACGGGGCTGTACCGACCGGAACCAATCTGGCAACCCACTATAAGAGCTATCTGCCCCTTCTGCAGGCGTTCTTCTATTGGGGATTTCAGGGTAGCAGAGCCTTCTCGGAACCGGCCATGTTCGGATACAAAATGGTCTTAATCTATATTCTGTTGTTGCCTCTGTTTGCCAAGTTAAACGGCAGGAACAATAAGGTCTGGATTCCTGCAAGCGTGATTGCGGTTATGATGCCGTTTCTGTTTCTATTCGAGGTGCAGGAGAGTCTGTCCATGGATACGGTAATGGCAGCGCTGATGGCCTATGCAATTATCCAGATCCTGAAGGAAAATAAAACAATTCATATTTATATTTACATCGCTTTGGCACTGACCTGCTTAACGCTTATGAAGACTATCGCCATTTCCTTCACGGCGATTTGTCTGGGATTATGGTTCATCCTGATCATCGCCCGTAAAGGGAAAATGGAGTGGATCGGCCTTATTGCAGCAGGCGTCGCTTCTCTGTTAGGCCGTATGAGCTGGACGGTTTATTGCAATCGCAACGGCAATACTACCTATCTCACAGATATTCTGTCTGACAATATGTCCGGTGGCATTCAGTTCCCGGATTATGCAGGTTCCACATTTGCAGCAATGTGCAAGTCTCTTGTTACCATGGCAGTGAATCTGGGACCAAGAGGATTTAGTGCCTTTGGAATGGTGATTTTCGCAGGATTGCTGATTGGGTATTTGGTATGGAAAAAGCAGTTTCATAGAGACGATGTAATTACTACGGTGATTTTGGCGCTTGGCTTCATTGCTTATTTTGCGCTGTTAGTATATACCTATTTGTTTGTATTTGAACCTTGGGAAGCGGATACTTTATCCAGTTATGATCGCTATATCGGTACTTATCTGTTTATGGTGTGCTACGTGCTGATGATGAAGTGGATCCCTGATTCAAGTGTGGTTGCAGCTACGGAGAGTCAGTCAGTGAAGGAGGGCGTCCTGCGTGAACAGGCTACATCGAATCAAATTACCAAAGGGCAAATCATTTTGGTATGCCTTGCAGCGGCAGTGCTCTTTGCTACACTTCCTATGAAGCGATTAAGTTCTGTCCTGGTGCCGTCTAAGTATCCTGTTTATCATCAGGCAGAATATGATGTGAGGAAGGAAGTGGAAGAGGAAATGCGGAGCTTCCTTATGGGCAAATATGCGGAAGGAAGCATGATGATTGTGAATAATGATGAGAATACCATGTATTCACGAAGCATGGATTACGAGGTGATTCCCAGTGTATCCATGCCCTTTAATACCACGAATTATAGTGAGTCGGAAGCAGAGGAAGAACTTCTGAATCTGGCAAATGAATATAAATTTGATTATATTTACTTCACCAAACACGAACGGGAGTATGAGGATATTTCAAAGTATGTTCTCCCGGAAGAATATACAGAGGACCTGATGGAAGGCCTCTATGTTCGTCGCAGATAAGGAGGCAGGATGAAGAGAGCAATCATAACCGGACCTACCGGTGCAATCGGTACTGCGTTAATCAAAACATTGACAGCTCAGGGCATTGGCGTAACCGCTGTATGCCGTCCCGGTTCAGACCGCAATGCAGTCCTTGAGAACATTACCGGGGTGGAACTGTTGGAATGTGATTTGTCCGGTCTTAATTCCTTGGCAAGAGTACTGGAAGGAAGCACCGGCGATTTGAAATATGATGTGTTCTACCATCTTGGATGGGCAGGTACTTCGGGAGCGGCCAGAAATGATGCGATGCTTCAGCTTCAGAATGTAAAATATACCCTGGACGCAGTAGAACTGGCCCATACTCTTGGCTGTAGGCGCTTTGTGGGCGTGGGTTCTCAGGCGGAATACGGACGTGTGGATGGATGCCTCTACCCGGGTACGCCGGTTAATCCTGAGAACGGATATGGAATTGCCAAGTTATCGGCAGGCAAGTTAAGCCGTATTCTTGCAGAGCAGTATGGAATGGAACATGTGTGGACCAGAGTGCTGTCGGTGTATGGTGAGCATGATGGGGCAAATACCCTGATTTCTTCCTTGATTCAGAAGTTGATGAGGGGTGAGGAACCTCATTGTACCAAAGGCGAGCAGA
>JAZLHG010000018.1:0-2246 GCA_045616705.1 Lachnospiraceae bacterium
GATTTCTTATGCAGGACTTGAAAAGCTACTGAAAGAAAAAGGAATAGGGAAGACACAGCTTAGCACCAATATAGGGTTGTCTACCCGTACGGTTGCCAAGATTGCAAAAGGCGAAAAACTGTCCAAGGGCAGCCTTCAGAAAATTGCAGATTATCTGGGCGTTGAACCACAGCTGCTATGTCGCATCGAAGCGGATAATCGGATACTTCAGTTGTTAAGAGATGAGAAAGCGATACATCTCTCAGGGGGACTGTATCATGAACTTCAAGTCAGAATGACATATAATTCTAACCATATTGAAGGGAGTAAGCTATCTGAAGACCAGACAAGATTGATTTTTGATACAAATACAATTGATACAGGGGACGGAATACCTGTTGATGACATTCTTGAAACAATTCATCATTTCAGAGCAATTGATTATTGCATCGATGTTGCCGAAGAGCCGCTGACGGAGGACATCATAAAAAACTTGCATTACATGATCAAGCATGATACAAAGGATTCCATGCTTCCGTGGTTTGCGGTTGGAAGTTATAAGAAGCGTGCAAATGTGGTTGGTGGAAGAGAAACGTCAAAACCATCAGAAGTTTCTAAACACATGAAAGAACTACTGGAGTGTTATAACGCCAAAACTTCTGTGAGTATGGAGGACATTATTGAATTTCATGCTGAATTTGAATACATTCATCCATTTCAAGATGGTAACGGAAGAGTTGGCAGGTTAATTGCATTGAAGGAATGCCTTAAAAATAATATTGTTCATTTTCTGATTGAGGACAGCAAAAAGGCCTATTATTACAGGGGTCTTGCGGAGTGGAGAAATGAGAAAGGATGGCTTATAGATACTTGCCTTGATGGACAAGACACCTTTATGAAGTTACTAGACTTGTTGGAGATTCCGCATGACTGTTAGTCATGCGCAAAGGGGATATGTTATGAATGATTCTTTAAGAGAGAACTTAAGTTATTATGGATTGTTCATCAGGATGCTTTCGGTTAAGAAAATCATAAAGCCGGAATCCGTGTCTTACGGAGCGCATAAGAATCAGTACTTTCTCTACTATGAGCCCAAGCAGATAAGTAGTGATAAAGTGTTTGTGTGGATTCATGGAGGCGGATGGAATGCAGGTAATCCGAAGTTTTTTGATTTCGTGGGGCAGGCCATGGCGGGTTATGGATACAGATTTGTATCTATTGGATATCGATTATCCCCGAAGCATAAATATCCCTGCCAAATAGAGGATGTTTGTGAAGGGTATCAAGCCGCAATCAATTACCTGAAATCAAAGGGGATTCAGACAGATCGGATTGTGATTTCGGGGCCTTCTGCAGGAGCCCATCTGGCATCCATTCTGGTCTATAACGATGCTATTCGTGAGCGCATGAAAGTTGATTTGTCAGGAGTGATTGGGTTCATTGGTGTTGGCGGACCTTATCGTTTTGATACGGCATCGCTCGCCCTGAAGTCACTTCTGAATCAGCTCTTTGAGAAGGATTACAATAGAGCAGAAGGTGAACCGTGTAAGCTTATGAATCAAAGCAGTATTCCGATGCTCCTGATACAGAGCCGACATGACGGAATCATCGATTATTCATCTGCAGAAGCTTTTCATAAGCGTGCTGTTGAGATTGGAAACAAATGTGAGTTATATTCAGTAGAGGATAAGAAAAACACGCATTCCTGGTACACAGCCGGAATGTTCTTAGAGACACGAGAACAGAATAAAGGACTTCATAAACTGCTTACATGGATAGAGAACTTGTAAGAGAACTACGAAACTATTATTTCGAATAAGGAGGATACGGACATGAAAATAGTGATTTTGAACGGATCGGCAAGAAAGGGCAATACCTACGCATGCATCAATGCATTTGCAGAAGGCGCAAAGCCCGGAAATGAAATCGAGATTATTGAAACAGATCAGGTGAATGTTAGCCCCTGCAAAGGATGTGGCGCGTGCGGATGTACCAAGGGCTGTGTTGCCCAGGATGATTCCAATGCGGTTGTGGATCAGATTGTTGCGGCAGATTTGATTGTATTTGCATCCCCGATTTACTGGTGGGGATTAACGGCACAAATCAAGACGGTAATTGATAAGTGCTACTGCAAGGCCGCATATCTGAAGAATAAAAAGGTTGGCCTCATTCTCTGCGCAGGTGCACCTACCGATGATATTGAATATGAGTTGATTAAGAAGCAGTTTGCCGAGATGGCAGATTATCTGTCCTGGGATGTGGAATTC
>JAZLHG010000019.1:0-1298 GCA_045616705.1 Lachnospiraceae bacterium
TAATCAATCAATGCATTTACGGCAGACTCACCATTCACATACACCTGGATGGTAGGAACTGCTTCTATTATGCCCTTACCATCTTCTTCACCGATGCCCTCAAGGCCTGTTCCGTCTTCATCTCCTGTATCACCGGTTCCATCATCGCCCGTACCATCATCACCTGCCCCGTCGTCACCTGTGTCGCCCGTTGTATCCGTTCCATCATCACCGGGTTGATCCGGACTACCTGTATCCGAGTCGCCTTCATCTCCTGTATCGCCGGTCTCGTCATTCGACATACCACGCTCCGAGGATAATACCGAGTTATGGCTAGACTCATATGGAGTGCCCACCAATCCCATGGCCGACACATCTGTTGTAATGTTGGATAGAATCATTGCGAATGCAATGAAGAACGCCGACAGGCGCTTGTTAAATCTAAGAAATTTCATCGATATCCCCTTATATCTGAATGAATTCATTCTTCGTTCGTGCGGTTTTAGTTCCCCTCCCAAAACCATAATGCGAAATACATTATATTATAGCATTTATTGGGGAATTTGTGTGAACAATCGTCACTTTTCGCACAAAAAATATCGCTTATTCGCCAAGTTTTTCTTTCAAGGCATCAATTACTGTCTTAAGGACCTTAATGCGAGCGTAGTATTTATTATTACCTTCTACAATAACCCAGGGTGCATAAACGGTAGAGGTCTTCAGAATCATATCATCAACCGCTTCCTCATAGAGCTTCCACTTCTCTCTGTTACGCCAGTCTTCGTCTGTAATTTTCCACTCTTTACCCGGTGTCACCTGACGGCTTCTGAATCTTGTCTCTTGTTCATCCTTATCAATCTGCAGCCAGAACTTAAGCACAACTGCACCATGGTCATAGAGCTGCTTCTCCATCTGGTTCATCTCGCGATAAGCTCTCTGCCACTCTGCTTCTGAGCAGAATCCTTCAATACGCTCCACCATGACGCGACCGTACCAGGTACGATCGAAAATAGCAATATGTCCGTCTTTCGGCATCTTGGTCCAGAATCTCCACAGATAGTGATGTGCTTTCTCAATATCATTGGGGGACGCTGTAGGATTTACCATATAACCTCTGGGATCCAGAGCATTAGTTAGTCTGTGGATAGCACCACCCTTACCGGCAGCATCCCAGCCCTCAAATGCCAGAACAACCGGAATTCTCTTAAGATATAACTTGCTGTGAAGTTTCTTCAGCTCTTTAGTCAGTACAGCCTTCTGTGCTTTATATTCCTCGAAGGTCATTTCCTGATTGGGATTGACCTGATTTAATACCTGAG
>JAZLHG010000020.1:0-5776 GCA_045616705.1 Lachnospiraceae bacterium
GAGCCTTTGTTAAACCATCAAGTGGTAGGAGAACAATACCAATCCACAGTATCTTAAAATAGCATAGTCAAACCTATAGAAAAGGTAAAGAAAGACTATGACTTTATATAATAGTAGGATTATAATCTTAAAATCCAAAATGTATTCTCCAATACTCCTGCAGACGCAAAACCATACATTTATCCTATTGATTGTTCAGATGAAGACTTCATAAATTCATGGTCTAACAGGCCATACATAGGAAATCCAATGCCGGTAACGACAACTGAATATAGGACGGAAAAGGGTGAACTGGTCAGATCTAAATCAGAGATGAATATCGCGAATGCGTTATTCAGAACCGAAATTCCGTATAAATATGAGTGTCCGCTTACGCTAAATGATGGAAGGGTTATTTATCCGGATTTTACGGTGCTGGATGTATACAATAGGCGGCTGGTTTGTTGGGAACAGATGAGATTAACGAAGTTATAGAAGGGATAAAAAATAGGCAGCGTTAATCGCTGCCTGATAGTTATTACTAGATGCTTGCCGGTAATGGCCCGAAACTCAAATTCTGTTTACTGCAGCAAATACAGGTTGCCGGCGGAATTGGTGAATACATTTTCATATTTCTCATTGATGAGTCGATAGAGGTCAGGAATCTCATCCTCGAAATAGTCACCAACCACCAGCCACTTGGGCGGGGTGTTGGTTAGGTATTCTGTGATATCCTCCTGAATGCGGGGATCCAGACTGATAAAAAACGGCAGATTAATGGGATATTTATAGCAGGGCAGCATATCGTTAATCTCGAACCAGATCATATCAACGGAGAAGGAGAAGACCTGATCTCTGTCGCACTGAGGAATCAGCGATGCCAGCTCAAGGGCTGCCTGATAATCGTCTTCATACCACTCGTTGTGCCTGCCGTGCAGGAACGTATTCATGGTATCAAGAGAAGAGTGGGCGAAGAAATATAACATCACCGCAAGCAGTGCAAGACATAGGAATTCCTTCACATCCGAGAACAGAATCAGCGGATTGTGCATGTGGAGGAACACGGCCAGCGCCAGCACAAACACCGGATAAACGGTGGTGAAATAATAGATGAAGGGCACGCCCAAATGAAGCAGAAGATAAGTGATTACCGACATGGACAGAATTGTAATCTGCATGGATCTGCTTAGCTTCCTTGGGTGCAGAACCGCAAACAGGAAAGCAAAATAACAACCTACAGTCTTCAGCTCCCAATCCATATTAAAGGTCTCGGAATAATCCACAGACCTCTTAGCGGCAAATGCGAAGACGCTGTAGAACATATCCGGAATGGCATGGTGCACACCGAAATAAACCAGGAGAGGAATGGTTACGGTGATAATTCCCAGCAGGGCGAAGCTTAGATATTGAATCACATTCTTAATATCCTTAGCAAGCAAAGTTGTAATGACAACTGCAATGACAACACCGGCGATAGGTGCAGCCACGGTGACTTTGGCAAATAGGATGAATCCGAAGCAGATGCCGGTGATATAGGCCACCCGCCATGTAAGGCGGGTAAAATCAAGAGCAAGGGGATTATTTTCCTCGCAAGAGGGGGCGTCAGGCTGTACAGAAGCAGGTGGTTGTTCGGAAGCAGAGGACTCGAAAACTGAAGAGTTCCCGGGCACAAGTGCGTATTTCAACGTAAGATATAACACCAGCAGGTTTAAGGGAAGGGCATATTCTTCCAGTACGTTGCCGCCCCACAGAGTTCCTATGTGAAGAAACAGCACAATAATGAGGATTGCTGTGGATTTGGCTCTGCTTACAAATAGGTTGGCAATTCGATAGATTAAGATGACAGATGCCCATAAGAAGGGAATCTCTAACAGAAATATTCCTAAATTACCCTTTACGAATAACTGCCCCAGAGCCTGAAGGAAGAAGAAATAGGGTCCTTTTAGATCGAAGAAATCCACATAGGGAACCCAGCCTTCTGTAATCCCCCTTCCTGCCATGGAGAAAAAGGACGCATCGCATCCGTACCAGTGTTTATAGAGAGGGCTCTCCCAAAGGGAAAATGCCAAAAGGTACAGTACAGATACCAGGAAAGTAACCACATAAAAGGTAACGGGTGACTTGCGAAGGAAGTCTATTAATTGTCGGAATCGTGTAAGGTGTTTGTTCATATTAATAATTGTTCGGCAGTGGCATGTAAAATGCCGGTTTGGAACCGATAGCTCCGGAATTTACAGTATTAGTGTGTCAAAAGTTTGTGCACATTTATGATTTCAAACGGACAAAAATATACATTGTGACAGAATCGCCTCTCGAATGTTTACATTGTGACAGTTATGAAATATAATTAACATAATGACATTTGGGGAGAGTGTGTATTATAATAATACTGTGCAACAAGAGTATATCATAGTTGTACAGGATTGATAAGGAGGATATGGCATGTACGGGATGGATACAACCAAGAGAGAAATGCTCTTTGATCTGTATCTTGCAGACGTAGAGAAGCTTTCAACGTATTTGCCGTGGCTTTATCGTGTAACGGGACAGGAGGTCGCACGTTACTACGAGGGAGATGGAGCAGGGACTACCCTTCCGTTCCCCGTGTTCGACTCTACACTGATGACGTTTATCAAGGATGTGGAACAGACTCAGTTCATTACGAAGGATTATCCTTACATTTACACCCGCTATCATATTCATACGCCTGAGGATGAGCGCAATTTGATGAAGAAAGCGTCCATCTATGATATTGACGTGTTCAGAGGCATTCTGAGTAAGTATGTTCTGGAAGGCAGAACAAAAGGCGTAGTATGGACCGACGGTGTACATGAGGAGATCTATGTTACCGCACTTGAATGTCTGGGAGAACTCTTTTTCCGTTATTCGCCAAATGGTAAATCTAAACAATAAGGAGTAACTGTAGCTATATGCAGTGTACTGAGAACAGGCAGCTGGTTAGTGAACGGGCGGCTGATTTTCTTATGGAACTGTGTCGTATGCGCCCAGATAGTCTGAAGGGCATTGACAAGGCCATAGGTCAGTTTAACGACGTACTAAGACTCAGCCAGGTATCTGTGGCCGGAATCGATGGAAGCCGGTCCTATAACCCTGTGTTTAAGAAGTATGATATTCGAATTTTAAATGATCCCGATTGGGTGTATGAAGATACATTGGAAGCCGGGAGTGTGGTTCGTGTTGCCTTTTGGCGGGATGGAGCAGAAGCCTGGGATGCACAGGATCAGGTGAACATGACTATGCTTGCCCGCTTTATTCTTCTATATGCCAATGGTGTGCAGTGTATTAAGGATGCGGTGACCGCAAGTGTGAAGGATATGAATTCCGGACTTGCCAATGTGACCGGATTCACCAATGCAATACAGAATCTGCAGAATCAGAAGGTGCCGCATTGCTATTCCATATTCTGCATTTCAACCCATAAATTTCAGCTTGTCAGTCAGAAGTATGGGTATGAAGTTGGCAATGAACTGATGATCAGAGTCTTTAAAGATTTAAAAGAATACACGGTCAGCCTCCAGAGTGAGCAGGTGATTGCAAGACTTGTGAACGATGATTTGGCTGTAATTGTACATAATAGCAATGTGGCTGAATATCTGACCCATCTGACCCAGATGGATTTGGGATTTACATACATGGGGGAGCGGATTGTGATTCCTGCCGATTTCAGAATCGGTATTTACCAGATGAAACGGGAAGAACTTAACGCTCGTCTGCCTATGGAATATGCCATGACAGCCAACAGCTATGCCCAGAGAACCAGTCTTAAGAACGTCATTTGCTATACAGATGAGATTCACAGAAGCTTCCTTCGTGAGAAAGAGATTGAATCCCGTATGGCGGAAGGCATTGAGAAGGAAGAATTTGTGGTCTACTACCAGCCTAAGGTTGACCTTAGGAGTAGTAGTCTTGTAGGAGCAGAAGCCCTTGTTCGCTGGCGCATTGACGGTGAAATTGTATCTCCCGGAGAGTTCATTCCATTATTTGAGCGAAATGGATTTATCTGCAAGTTGGACTTCTATGTGTTAGAGCAGGTATGTAAGAATATCAGATCCTGGCTGGATATCGGAATGGAAGTGGTGAAGACCAGCGTGAATTTCAGTCGCGTGCATCTTGGCAATTACGACTTTACGGCACGTATCATCGAAGTTCTCCGCAAATACAGAGTACCCGCTAAATATATCGAAATCGAGTTCACGGAGACCGGAGATACGGATGCATCAGGTATGCTGGCAGCAGCTATAGAAGCCTTGAAGGACTACGGGATTGCCACTGCAATGGACGACTTCGGAACAGGATATTCATCCCTCAATCTGTTGACTAATTTGTCTTTTGATATTCTAAAGATTGATAAATCTTTCTTCGAGGCGGGAGAAATTTCCGATAAAGAGAAGGTAGTAATCAATAACATTATCCATATGGTTCAGGATCTTGATATCGATGTGATCATGGAGGGTGTGGAGACTGTAGAACAGGTGAAGTTCCTTAAGGAAGCCAAATGTGATATGGCCCAGGGCTTTATTTTCGATAGGCCTCTTCCCATTCGGGATTTTGAGAAGAGACTTCTTCACAAGGTATATCAGGTGGCCGGACTTTAGGCTTATTTAATAAAGATAAACAGAGTATGAAATGACTATAAAGAAGCGGAAAGAATCATTTTCTTTTCGCTTGCTTTGTGTTAAGATAGACACTGTATTTTTATACTTATTTATAGGAGGTTTTTCAATGCAGGAAGAAGGAAATAATTCTTTCCAGGCTGAGAAGGTGAAGACATCGGCCAAGAAAGTATTTAGAATTATAGGCTTTGTAATTGCAGCGATTCTGATTCTGATTATTGTAGGTGAATCTGCTTATACGATTCAGGAAGAAGAGCAGGCTGTAGTTTGTACCTTTGGTGTTGCCAAGGCGGTAACAGAACCGGGTATCCATTTCAAGGTCCCTTTTGTGCAGACCGTTGATAAGGTGAATACCACCATTCAAGGTTTTGCCATTGGATACACAGATGATTACGAACAGAATTACGATGGAAGCGTCAGTGCGGATGAGTCCATGATGATTACATCGGATTATAATTTCATTCAGATTGATTTCTATGTGGAATACAGAGTAACCGATCCCGTGAAGGCTCTTTATGCGTCAACAGATCCCAGACTGGTTCTTGCGAATCTGGCACAGAACTGTATTCGTACCACCATCGGTTCCTACGGTGTTGATGCTGTGCTGACAACAGGTAAGAATGAGATTCAGAGTAATATTAAGGATATGATTCTTGATAAGCTTGCAGACTTAGATATCGGTGTGCAGCTTGTTAATATTACTATTCAGGATGCAGAACCTCCCACGGCCGAGGTTGTAACTGCATTTAAGGCCGTTGAGACTGCTAAGCAGGGCAAGGAGACAGCTCTGAATAATGCGAATAAATATCGTAATGAGCAGATTCCTCAGGCACAGGCTAAGGCTGATAAGATCAGGCAGGATGCAGAGGCTGAGAAGCAGGCTCGTATCAACGAGGCAGTTGGTCAGGTGGCCAGATTTAATGCAATGTATGAAGAATACCTTAAATACCCTACCATAACCAAACAGAGAATGTTCTATGAGACTATGGAAGAGATTCTTCCTAGTCTTAAGGTGATTATTGAGGGTACGGACGGAGCACAGGTACAGCAGATGCTTCCGTTGTCAGGTTTTAATAATTAGGAGGTTGTTATGGCAGAAGCAGAGAGATTTACTTCAGACGGCAATCCTGCGTCCAAGAAGCGTAAGAAGAGCGTATGGAAAT
>JAZLHG010000021.1:0-9064 GCA_045616705.1 Lachnospiraceae bacterium
TCTTAAGATTCGAAGAGCATCTTCCGAGAATCGGTCTATGGGATTCCCTACCGCACGAATGATTCCGTCCTGCAAATCCTCCATTCCCCGGAACTGATCCACAATTCCGTTATGGTCGAAGGCCATGGCATTGATGGTGAAATCTCGTCTCTTAAGATCCTCCACCAGATTGGTGGTGAAAGTAACGTCCTTCGGATGACGGCCATCCTCATAAAGGCCGTCAATTCGGTAAGTTGTCACCTCATACCCTTCTGTTCCGTACATGATGGTTACCGTTCCGTGCTGAATTCCGGTATCAATGGTACGACGAAACAGCGCCTTCACCTGCTCAGGCTTCGCTGAAGTAGTAATGTCCCAATCCTCCGGCGTTCTTCCCAGCAGAGAATCTCTTACACAACCACCTACTGCGTATGCTTCATATCCGGCATCATTCAATACCTTAATAATCAGCTCCACCTTTTCCGGCAGCTCAATCTTCTTGATCTTATGATTGCTATTTTCCACATTAATATATTTATACATACTATTTTTATTTTACCACATTTGTATCAAGAATGTTCCCTGTATTTCTCATTCCACTTATTCTTATATGTTACCATTCTTAATCCTTCTCCCTCTCTCCATGCTCCCGCAACTTCTTCATACATTTCTACAGCGCTTGACATCCCCAGTTAAGTCGATTATATTCTCTGTTATATTTATTTTGCCGAAGGCGGCATGAAGATCCGGAGGTTTCTATGTTATACAATCAGACTATTCCATTAAAGGACGGCAGAACATGCCTGCTTCGTAATTCGGAGCCGGATGATGCTGCTGCATTTATAGACTATTTTAAATTGGCTCACGCTGAGACAAACTTCTTAACCACTTATCCGGATGAGAGTGTTCTTGATCCGGAAAAGGAACGGGAATATCTTATGAAGCGAAGAGATGGTGAGAAATGTATCGAAATCTGTGCCTTTGTGGACGGCAAGTTGGTGGGCTCTGCAGGATTTGATGCTATCGGATCCCGTGACAAATTAAAGCACCGTGCCGAATTTGGAATCAGTGTCATCAAGGAATACTGGGGGCTTGGTATCGGAAGTGCCCTGACTGCAGCCTGCGTGGAATTGGCCGGCAAGGTTGGTTATTTACAGCTGGAACTTGACGTTGTAGGTGACAACGAATCTGCCATAAAGCTTTATCAGAAATGCGGATTTGTGGAATACGGTCGGAACCCTCGTGGCTTCCGTACCAGAGAAGGCGATTGGCAGACTCTGGTATTGATGCGACATGAATATTAATTCCTTCGCTATGATTGCATGTTTTACCCCTAGTAAAGATATTTACTAAATTTATCTTCGCTCATCTTCTCTGCCTATACTTATAGGTATTATGGAAGATCGTTATTTTACCTATATGAAGAAAATACGAGATTTGCGCGAAGATTCAGACTATACCCAGAAATATGTGGCAGACTATCTTGGTACTTCGCAGACCATGTATTCCCGTTATGAACGGGGTGCCAGCGAAATACCTCTACGCCACTTAGTAAATCTCTGCAAACTATATCGAGTCACATCCGATTATATCCTTGGACTAAGTCAGGATAAGGGAACGCAACCTGACAAAAGGCGAAAGTAGATTACTCTACTTTCGCCCTTACTATTTTGTTACCTTTATTCTCTAAATTCTATCTTAACTTCGTCAGCATACGCTTCACATCCAGTTCCGGATCCTCCGGTGTCACCGTATACCTCTCTGCGGTCTCCGCTACCGTTCCTGCCAGTTCATCCTTGGCAATTCGTGTTGCCAGTTCCGCTACCGTTCCTCTGTCGAAATCACCTTCCGCACCAAATAATACGCTAATCAAATTGTGCACCTCTCCATCTTTCTCCTGAGGCAGACATACCACTAAGCATGCTCCGGATTTATTGGTTGTTCCGGTCTTAAGACCTCTGACACCTTCCATGTTATACACCAGTGCATTGGTGTTCTTAGATTCATAATGCAGTGTCGGAAGGCCGATTTTGATAATCGATGTCAGATCCAACACCTGTGGATATGTATTTACCAGCTGAGAAGATAATACAAACATATCTCTGGCTGACATGTAATTCTGCATCTTCGCAGGCAGCAGCTGCTCGTCATAAATCGGAAGGCCGTTACAGTTGTAAAACACTGCATTTTCCAGGCCAAGGGCCTGGGCCTTATCATTCATACGCTGTACAAATGCTTCTTCCGTTCCACATACATGCTCTGCAATTGCCAGAGCACACTCATTACTGGATGAGAGGAGCATTCCGATAATCAGCTCATGAATGGGAGCACTGGGAATTTCTTCGAAATCAATCAGTCCGTCAATTCCTTGGGACAGCGTTACAACATTCTCAGAAATGGCTACACTATCTTCCAGGGTAATCTCTCCGGCACTAACCGCGTCCATCATTACAAAGTAGCTCATAAGCTTAGTGGTACTGGCAATGGGAACCGGCCTGTCCGCTTCATATTCGAAATATACATTTCCGGCGGTACCATCACCGATTAACAGTGCATTTACGCCCTGCAGATAACCGGAGCTCTCCAGTTCTGCCGCAGATACGCAGAAAGGACTGCCGGTATTGATGCTCATGGTATTATCAGACACCTTAATATCAACATCTAACATCATGGCAATTCTTAAGGAGCTAAAAAAAGCATCCCTTCTTCCGTCTCCATCCGCATCACTGATAATGGAATAATACTTCTTATCAGTCTCATTCATCTTAACCGGGGTCTTGGCTAACTTCCACTTGGCGCGTTCCTCATACTCTTCCTCTTCCCACATGTGCGGCGGAAGTTCGCATGCAGCACCCATTTCGATATTGATTTCATCCGACTTCACTTCAACATTAAATGCTTTGGCTGTTCCTCTGAGATAATAAGCCAGAGCGTTGATGGAATAGAAGAAATTGTTCTCATAGTTCACATCCAGCACTGGGATACTACCCATGGGATTTCCATCAACCACCACATTGAACTGTTTGCGAATACTGGAATCTGCCGCCACGCTTCTTGGTGCAAGAGAGATGATGAGTGAGGCGATTAATAGGCAGCTGATGATTCTCTTAATTGTCTTCATTGCTTACCTCCCCCTCATACTTCTCAATTAGTGACTGCTCCGTTGGCAGCACAACAATGTTACACTGGGTCAGATATTCCGAAACACTCATTCCAAAGGTCTCGCGCATCAGCTTCTCCACCAGTTCTTCATTTACGGTTCCCTCGTATCCGGAATTCTCGATTCTATGCATTACCGCAAGCTTATATGCCTTCTCAAGTCCTACCTTAGACTCACTTAGCAGATATTGGTATGCACCATCTGCGATTGCACGCTGATAATGACCCTTCTCCTTCATTGGAGTCTTTACTAACTCCAGATTGAAGTCTCCCATGCAGGCCTTCACATCTTCGTAGCTTAAGTCTGTATCCTCAATCTGACTTAACCAGACATAGGCTCTCGCTGATGCTTCCTCCGTCATGGAGATATATTCATAAACCGGCTTCTTGGATTCCTTGTACCGTTTCACTCCAAATACCACCATGATAATCGCAAGAATCATAATTACGATGATCAACACAGCGATAAACACCGTCTTTATTCGATTCTGTCTTCTTAATTCTCTAATACTCGCCATACTCTGTACTCTCTGTCTGCTTCCTTATCTTCGTCACCCAGCATTATCTTCCTGGCATCCTATTCTCGATGTTCGCCACCCAAATATCCACTTATACAAATGGGGCATGTTCATCTTGAACATACCCCAATTTTAACAAGTCTCAATATCCAGGTAAATACTTAATTACCAATTATACCAGACGTACTGTCTCTCTTGCGATTGCAAGCTCTTCGTTGGTAGGTACTACCATAACGGTTACCTTAGCACCTTCGGAAGATACAACTCTCTCTTCACCACGGAAGTTATTCTTCTCAGGAACAACATCTGCTCCAAGGTATCCGAGGTAAGATACGATTTCTTCTCTACCTACAGCATTGTTCTCGCCAACACCTGCTGTGAATACGATTACATCTACACCGTTCATTGCTGCTGCATAAGAACCGATGTACTTAGCTACACGATAGTAGTAGGTATCCAGAGTATCAATTGCCCACTGATTACCCTCAGCTGCAGCCGACTCTAAATCTCTGAAGTCGGAAGATACACCGGAGAGACCCAGAACACCTGACTTCTTGTTCAGAACGTTAGTAACCTCAGCAAGAGTTAAATTCTCTTTGTTAGCGATGAACTCAAGAATTGCAGGATCAAGATCACCGGAACGTGTTCCCATGATCAGACCTTCAAGGGGAGTAAGACCCATGCTGGTATCTACACACTTGCCGTTCATTACTGCAGAAATACTTGCACCGTTACCAAGGTGGCAAACGATGGTCTTCAGATCTGCATAATCCTTACCAAGAATCTCAGCTGCTCTCTTGCTTACATAGCTGTGGCTGGTTCCATGGAAGCCGTAACGACGAACTTTGTACTTCTCATAGTACTCATGAGGAAGTCCATAGAAGTATGCCTTCTTGGGCATTGTCTGATGGAAAGCTGTATCAAATACTGCAACCATAGGTACGCTGGGCATAAGTTCCTGGCATGCTCTGATACCGATTAAGTTAGCGGGGTTATGAAGAGGAGCAAGATCGTTACATGCTTCGATTGCTGCCATAACCTCATCTGTAATTACAACAGACTCTGCAAAGTTCTCGCCGCCATGGACTACTCTGTGTCCTACTGCGCCGATTTCGTCAAGAGACTTGATTACACCGTTCTCACCATCTGTTAAGCTCTTAATAACCAGCTCAACTGCAACTGTGTGATTGGGCATTGCAACTTCTGTCTTAACCTTGTCCTTGCCTGCAGGCTGATGTGTAAGAATTCCGTCGATTCCGATTCTCTCGCAGAGACCCTTTGCCAGTACTTCTTCGCTGTCGGAGTTGATCAGCTGGTACTTCAGGGAGCTGCTTCCGCAATTGATAACTAATACGTTCATATCATTCTCCTTTTATTTTAATATGCCTTACCCCAATAAACCATATGCTTAGCAGGCTTGCCACAGCATACGCAGGTATCGGCTAACTGTTCCTGCACAAAAGGCATGCAACGGGAGGTTACGGACAGCTTCTCCTTAATCTCATCCTCACATGCTTGCTCGCCACACCACATTGCCTTAACGAATCCTGTCTTCTCCTCGAAGATCTGCTGGAATTCTTCCTTGGATGTAGCGGTAAATGTATTGGCATCTCTACGTTCTCTTGCTGCTTCAAGCATATCCTTCTGAACGGTATCAAGAAGCTCAGGAACCTTGGATGCAATCTCATCGATCATGACTTCAATCTTCTCACCGGTATCTCTTCTTGCAATTACTGCCTTACCGGCTTCAATATCCTTAGGTCCGATTTCAATTCGAACGGGAATACCTCTCATCTCATGCTCTGCGAATTTCCATCCGGGACTCTTATCGGAATCATCAACCTTCACACGGAGGCCTGCTGCCTTCAATGCATTCTGAATCTCAGTTGCCTTCTCAAGAACGCCTTCGGCCTGCTGTCTAATGGGAATGATAACAACCTGCGTAGGAGCAACCTTAGGCGGAAGTACCAGACCGGAGTTATCACCATGTACCATGATGATTGCACCGATTAATCTGGTTGTGCTTCCCCAGGAAGTCTGGAACGGATGCTTCAGGGTATTATCCTTATCTGTAAACTGAATATCAAACGCCTTGGCAAATCCATCACCGAAGTTATGGCTGGTTCCGGACTGAAGAGCCTTACCATCATGCATTAAAGCTTCGATGGTGTAAGTTGCCTGTGCTCCGGCGAACTTCTCCTTCTCAGTCTTCTGACCCTTTACAACAGGGATTGCCAGCACCTGCTCGCAGAAATCTGCATACAGATTCAGCATCTGTACGGTTCTTGCTTCAGCCTCTTCTGCTGTAGCGTGAATGGTGTGACCTTCCTGCCATAAGAATTCACGGGAACGAAGGAACGGTCTTGTCTCCTTCTCCCAACGAACTACGGAACACCACTGATTATATACCTTAGGCAGATCTCTGTAAGACTGTACTTCATTCTTATAGAAGTCACAGAACAGAGTCTCGGAAGTAGGTCGAACACATAATTTCTCCTGAAGTGGTTGAAGGCCGCCATGTGTTACCCATGCTACCTCGGGCGCAAAGCCTTCTACATGGTCCTTCTCTTTCTCAAGCAGGCTCTCAGGGATGAACATAGGCAGGTATACATTCTCAACACCTGTCTCTTTAAAACGCGCATCCATCTGCTGCTGAATCAGTTCCCAAATTGCATAGCCGGCGGGCTTAAATACCATGCAGCCCTTAACAGAAGTATAGTCAATCAGATCAGCCTTCTTGACAACGTCTGTATACCACTGTGCAAAGTCCTCTTCCATGGAAGTAATGGCCGCAACCATTTTCTTATCTGCCATTGTCTGTCTCCTCGTTTCTAGTACTTATTCTATGCCTAAACATACCTAGTAATTATAAATCATTCATTTCAGATTATCAAGCATAGGCCCCATGTTCCTTACCGGGAATTCTCCTTCTCATACTGGCTCTGATACAGCTCAATATCCTTCATAATCTGCTCAGCGCTCTTCCGGTCCAGATACCATGTCACCACAAGTACCAGCAGGTACACAATCAGCACACTTCCGCCAAAGGCCGCAAACAGTCCGATATTATCAGCAGAATAAGCCTCCTTCGGGAAAGTCACCAGCACAAGAAGAATCTCAAGTACCAGCAGGACAAAAACATGGCGAACAATCAGCTGCTTCATACTGGGGTCTTTCTTAGAGTATGCAAGCCATGCCGGCAGAGTACCTAAGAATCCGTATAAAACAGGATATAAGAATGCATCATACGTTAATATCGCATCTGAATTATAGATTTCGCCCAGCACAAACATAACGATATTTACAAAGGTGGTAATTAAGAAAAAATCTCTCAAACGCTCTTTCACAAACTCTTTCAGATTCATGATTTCTTCCCTCCCTTGATTTTGGCTTTTAGTTCCGGTACATATTTCCTGGAAATGATGACCTCTTCATCATTGGTAAGCTTCGCACTGAATCTTCCGTTCATCGCAGGTTTAATGCCCCTGATTTTCATCAGATTCACAACTACCGATTTGGAGATTCTAAGGAATGACTTCTCAGACAGCATCTGCTCAATTTCATAGAGCCGCTGTCTGCTGGCATAGACCTTCCCAGGGGTATAGAGAAAGGTTTTCTCATCAACCGATTCAACATACAGAATATCCGTCACGCAGATCTCGTACTGATTCTCCTCACATTCTCCTGTCAGAGTTCCCTGAATAGCTTTGGCAAATCGCACCAGCTCCGCCACTTCCGATGTAACTTCATGACACTGAATCCAAATTCGCTCCGGCTCCTGCTCCGGGACTTTTGTTACTTTAATTTCCATAGCTTTCCTTTACCTGAAAATTCCCTTTGTCCTTTAACTTTGCATCATAAAACGCAAGAATAATCTGATTCATTTCATCCACGCATTCTCCTGCATCAATGCTTCCTACTCCTAACATTCTACCAAGGAATGGCGAGAACAGTGGAAGATCGGTGAAATTCATATGTGCAGTGTTATCGATATAAGTCTCATACCCTTCCGTTGCATTCTGAAGCACAACACTGTTGGCATAGGGCATATGAACGGCCTCGGCATCAATACGAGACTGATGATGCAGCACACTGTCAATGGTCAGAAGGGGTACTGGGTATGGATCTTCATTGATTACGTCCTTCTCGTGATAGACCCTTCCCTCAAAAGTAAAAGGTTCACACTCTACCACATCCACCTCTTCTCCTAACATCGTTCCGTCCAGATTGATTACCGCATCAACATCATCACGAATACGACCTACCGATACAGAAGCTGCGCCTCCTAAGGAATGGCCCATAAGGCCGATTCTGTCCACATCGACATGATGAAGCGCCTGCTCCACCACCTGCGGATCCGACAGCAGATACCAACTATCTCCCAAACTTCCATTCTTATTATATGCCTCAATTTGATCTAATACGAATGAAATATCGTTTGTTCTTAATTCAAGCCACGCCCTGCTGGTCTCAAGAATTTCTCTTTCAGATACCTGGATTTCATTCACCTGCATAACATCATTCATGAAATCGGAACTTACCGTAATCAGCTTGCCCTCACTATCCTTACAGAAAAACGAGTGATAAGGGTGATCAAGACTCACTACCATGTATCCGTTGGATGCAAGTTCCATATATGTTGAGGTGTTGCTTTGGTAGTAACCGAACGCTCCGTGAGAGAATACCGCAAGAGGGAATTTCTCCCCTTCCCCGGCATCCGCCGGAAAATAAAAATGAACCGGCACTTCACGGTAAGATCCATCCGTCTCAAACTCTTCTATACGGCTCTCATCAATGAGAATCGCTTCCGCCAGTTCCACCTTGTAGGGGCCGGTTATCGCTCTTCCCTGATAATCTGCAAATAAATAGGACGGAATCATCGCTACACCCAGGAGCAATACGGATGCGATTCCACTAAGAATAATCCATACTGCTTGCTTCGGTCCTTCTGCTCTACGTCTGATCAGATACAGAATTCCGGCAATTACTAAGCGGACAATTAGCATGATGATCAGGAACTTAAATCGCATTCCCAAATCAATACCCGGCAGTACAAGAAAGAGCAAATAGAGTACCAACTCTACTCCATTCACAAGCAGTCGATTCATTGCCCACTGCTTCTTCTCACGCTGTGCAATAAATGTAAACGTAGCCAATCCGGCTTCCACTAAACAATAAACGATTAATAAGATTGTATTCATTTTAAGATCTCCTTTTTCTATGTTGTCTGCATTATAGGAGACCCAATCTGTTCCCACAATAGATGTGGCGGTAAGATGCCAAAAACGGCGGTAAGATGCGAAAAAGAGTGGTTGAATTCTCAACCACTCTGACTAATTATACCTTAAAGCGATATCCAACGCCCCAACACCGTGCGTGTAGCACTTTTCATAAATGACAATTTGGGG
>JAZLHG010000022.1:0-3500 GCA_045616705.1 Lachnospiraceae bacterium
ATGTGCTGTCCTATATTATGGAATATGAGGATCTTACAGACATTTTCGGTGATGAACGGGTTGATTTGATTGTCAGATCACTACTGGAGAATCCGCCGGTAAATGAGTTTATTGCAAGACTGTCCTTTACCGATGTGGGCAAATTTCCCTACTACGTATATCCCAATTATAACTATTTGTATTTGGAAGCTTATCTTGAATATATGTCTGAACTGGAGAAGGCAGTATCCTCCATCAATTCATCGCAGAGTGTAATCGGACGTTATAATGCAGCATATTTCGAGAATACCTTTGCAAACTTTAACCATTTGTGCACCAGTAAGTCCTTAGAGAATTTATTCTTAAGAATGCCGAATGACGTTCCGGCCATTGTAGTTGCTTCCGGCCCGTCTCTTGATAAGAATGTGTCTCAACTAGCGGATGCTAAGGGTAAGGCCTTTATCATTGCTGCAGATTCAGCGTTAAGAACACTGCTCAAGGCCGGTATTACACCGGATATGTGCGTTAGTATCGACCCGAAGAAGTTGACCAAGCATTTCTCCAATGATGCGGCAAACGATATTCCTATTGTGTGCATGTTATCCTCCAATCGTGAGATTCTGAAGAATCATCGTGCGGATAAGTTCTTCATCAATGATTTGAATCATCATGTGCAACATTTCTTCTCCGGTAAACGAATCGTATTCCCTGCTTCTTCTTCCGGCGGATCGGTAGCCAATGATGCATTTTCGATTTGTAAGATGCTTGGATTTACCACCATCATTATGGTAGGACAGGACCTTGCTTATACAGATGACAAGACCCATTCCGAGGCCAGTGTACGCGGAGAATGGAAGAGAGATATCAGTACCTTCACCAACAACGTGATGACAATAGATATCTATGGTAATCCCATTGTATCTTCCGGCGAGTTCACATTGTATCGTTCCTGGATTGAGGAACAGATTGCCACTAATCCGGAACTTCGCGTGATTGACGCAACAGAAGGTGGTGCCCTTATTAAGGGAACAGAGATTATGACCCTTAAGGAAGCGCTTTCTGAGAGCTGCGGACCCTCAGTTGATGTGGCGACACTGATTGCACAGACAGATCGCTTTATGAGTGATGAACTCTGCCAGGAGTTTAAGGAATATTTGCATATGATTCCCGATGAATTGGAATTGTGCAGACAGAAGAGTAACGAAGGCATCAAGACTTATGATGAGATGCTGAAATTAATCTATAAGGATAAATATAAGAACCAGGGATTCAAGAATCAGGTGCAGAAGACCGGTCAGATTACAACTTATCTGGAGAAACGTCCGGTTATGGAATATGTGAAGAACCTGATTCAGAATGAGACTACAGAATTCTTAAAGAGTGTATATGATGCACAGCAGGATGAGAGAGCATCCTTAATTGCCAGCTGTAACATGGGAAGAGATTATCTTGAACTGGTGAAACGTGGTATTGATCAGATTGAGCCCTTGATTCAGGAGAAACTGGAAGCTCTTTAGAATCAGTAGTGGCTGATTTACAGAATCTGCCGATATATATAATACCAGGATTATAATTGATTTTCGCGAAGCGGAGGTTAGAGATATGAGTAAGATCTACGATGATCTGTTTATTTTCGAAATGGCAAATTCCCACCAGGGAAGCGTAGAGCACGGAATCGATATTATTCGTGAGATGGGTAGAATTGCCCGCAAATATAATGTGAAGGCAGCCGTGAAGCTGCAGTACCGTGAACTGAATACGTTCATTCATCCCGATTACAAGGATAGAACGGATGTGAAGCATATTCCCAGATTTATGGGCACCAGACTGAATTATGAGCAGTTCTCCGAACTTGTTAATGCCATTCGTGAGGAAGGCCTTCTTACCATGAGCACACCTTTTGATGAGATCGGTGTGGAATGGTGTATGGACCAGGGCTTAGATATCATTAAGATTGCCAGTTGTTCCGCCCTTGACTGGCCTCTGCTTGCCAAAGCAGCAGCAGCTCGTAAGCCGCTCATTATCTCAACAGGTGGTAAGACCATTGAGGATATTGATAAACTGTATAACTTCTTCTCTCATAGAGGATGTGATTTCGCTTTTCTGCATTGCGTAGCGGAGTATCCTGCTCCTGCGGATTCGCTGCAGCTTGATTTCATTGATAAGATGAAGCGTCGCTATCCGGATATTACCATCGGTTATTCCGGACATGAAGATCCGGATGATAATACAGTAGGCATGATGGCAGTTGCCAAGGGGGCTAAGATTCTGGAGCGTCATGTGGGACTCCCTACAGAGACCATTAAGCTCAATGCTTATTCCATGAATCCCGAACAGGCTGATAAGTGGGTAGCAGCTATTGTGCAGGCCAAGACCATGTGTGGTCTGAAGCGTGATGGTCAGAAGTATATCAGTCAGGCAGAAATTGACTCCCTTCATTCGTTAATGCGTGGTGTATATGCCAAACGCGACATTGCTGAGGGCGAAGTATTAAGAGCAGAAGACGTATTCTTCGCAATGCCCTGTGGCGATAAGCAGATGACCAGCGGTGAATTTAAGGATGGCAAGATGACAGCCAGCAGAGCTTACAAGGCGAACCAAGAGATTATGGAGCATCCCAAGATTACCGGTGTAGGGATTGTAAGAGGTGCGGTGCATGATGCAAAGGGTATGCTGTACGAGGCAGGTATTGCGCTTGGCAATGATTTCGAGGTGGAATTATCTCACCACTACGGTATTCCTCACTTCAGACAGTTTGGCGCCATTATTATAAACATCATCAATAGAGAATATTGCAAGAAATACATTATTGTTCTTCCTGGACAAGAGCATCCGTTCCATGCTCACAAGATTAAGGAAGAGACCTTCCAGGTATTATACGGTGACTTAGATGTGCAGATGGAGGGCGACGTTGAGAAGCATCTTCATCCCGGCGATATTCAGACGGTTATGCGCGGTGAAATGCATGCCTTTTCTTCTAAGACCGGTGCAATCTTCGAAGAGGTCAGCACACAGCATATGAAGTCTGACAGTTACTATCAGGATCCTAAGATTGCAGGTCTTGATCCCATGGAACGCAAGACTTATCTGAAGAAGTGGTAAGAGGATATTGTTATTATTTACAGGCTCTGCTTATGCAGGGTCTGTGTGATTTCATATACACAAATTCTACCACATATAGTATAATTAACCTGTATATCTGTACACAAATTGTGGATGGGGTGAGGTTATGAGTCATAAATTCGGAGAGAGAATCAAATATTGGTCGCAGCTTCTGTTGCTACCTCTATACGGTCTCTCTTTTCTTATGCCCAGAAATAAGCATATCTGGCTGTTTGGCTCAACATTCGGCCGCAGATTTGCAGAGAACCCCAGATATTTATATTTATATGTGAGCCAGCAGTCGGATGGCTGGCGGTTCTGGCAGAACCGGGAAGATAAAACCGATCTGCAGGTAATGATTCACGGAGTCAGACCGGTGTGGATCAGCGATGATAAAGGGATTGTGGAATTCGTAAATG
>JAZLHG010000023.1:0-7891 GCA_045616705.1 Lachnospiraceae bacterium
CGGTTACTTCTGTTCGAAAAGGGACGATAGGAATTGCAGGAAATATCGTAAATACACTGCTCATTATACTTCTGACAATGCTTATAGCCACACCAATCGGAGTAGGTGCAGCCATCTATCTAAATGAATATGCCAAGCCCGGTAAATTGGTATCGTCAATAGAATTTGCAACAGAAGTGCTGGCAGGAATCCCTTCCATCATTTTTGGTTTATTTGGAATGATGTTCTTCGGGGAAACATTAGGACTTGGCTACTGTATTCTTACAGGATCCTTAACGTTAATTCTGATGGTACTTCCTTTAATTACCAGAAATACACAGGAAGCATTGAAGACGGTACCGGACGGATATCGAAACGGTGCAATCGGTCTTGGCGCCGGTAAGTGGTATATGATTCGAACAATCTTAATTCCGTCAGCAATGCCGGGAATTATTACAGGTGTGATTCTGGCAATCGGAAGAATTGTGGGAGAGTCAGCAGCACTTTTATTTACAGCCGGCTCCGCAAAACTTCTGCCCAAGAGCTTTCTCGGTATATTTGAAAAGATTTTTCAGTCAGGTGGAACGCTTACCATACAGCTGTATTTGTCGGCAACGAGTGAAGGCGATTTTAATACTGCCTTCGGAATTGCGGTAGTACTTTTGGTAATTGTATTCCTGATAAACATGGCAACCAAAGCGCTTACCAGAAGGTTCGATGTTACAAGACAAAAGTAAGGAGATGCGAGAAGATGAGTGAGAAAACGATTATTTCAGTGAAAGATTTGAACCTGTATTATGGGACAAATCACGCACTGAAGAATGTGTGTATGGATATATATGAGAATAAAGTGACAGCATTTATCGGGCCCAGCGGATGTGGTAAATCCACATTTCTAAAAACCTTAAATCGAATGAATGACCTAGTGGAAAATGTAAAAATAGATGGTCAGGTGTGCTATGAGGGTAATGATATTTATGAACCGAACATAGATACCACGGTGCTTCGTGAGAAGATCGGAATGGTATTTCAGCAGCCTAATCCCTTTCCGATGAGTATCTATGACAATATTGCATATGGTCCGAGGGTGCATGGAATAAAAGACAAAACCACGTTAGACAGAATTGTGGAAGAAAGTCTCAGGGGTGCCGCAATCTTCGATGAAGTGAAGGATAGACTAAAGAAATCGGCACTTGGATTATCCGGTGGACAGCAACAGCGTATTTGTATTGCAAGAGCACTTGCGGTTAAACCATCGATTCTGTTAATGGATGAACCAACTTCGGCCCTGGATCCAATTTCTACGTTAAAAATCGAAGAACTTATGGAAGAACTGAAGAAGCAGTACACCATCGTTGTTGTAACCCATAACATGCAGCAGGCATCAAGAGTTGCAGATTACACCGCTTTTTTCTTAGTAGGGGAAATGGTGGAATATGGGAAGACAAGCGATCTATTTTCTTATCCGCAGGATAAGAGGACAGAGGATTATATAACAGGAAGGTTCGGGTGATAATATGAGAAGTAAATTTGATGAGCAGCTTAGCGTGCTAAACCAGAAACTGATACAAATGGGACAGGCAATCGAGAAGAATATTCAGGATGCGATTGACGCGCTTGTTAACGGGAATGTAGAAAAAGCCAATCAGATCAGGACCTCTGACGATGATATTGACAAGATGCAGAGAGAAATTGAGAGTATTTGTTTTGGGCTGTTGATTCAGCAGCAACCGGTGGCCAGAGACCTTCGTGTCATTACAGCAGCTATGAAAATGGTGACGGACATGGAGCGAATCGGCGACCATGCGGTGGATATCAGTGAAATGACGGAATTCCTGGCAGAACATAAGATGAACGATAAGTTAAGCGTCCTTAAAAATATGGCTCGTGAGGCAACGGTCATGCTGATTCACAGCATAGATGCATTTACCGAGAAAAGTGTTAGTGTTGCAAAGGATGTGATCATTCATGATGATGTGGTAGATGCGTTATTTGTAAATGTTAAGAATGAGTTGATCAAGCTGATTTCTCAGAAGCCGGAGGAAGGTGAGTCAGGTCTTGATATTCTTATGATTGCCAAATATCTTGAGAGAATCGGGGACCATGCAACGAATATTGCAGAGTGGGTATTGTACTCCCTAGACGATAAGAGGTGAGCCACCACCCCCGTCCCCGGGGTTCAATTTTACATGGATTTTACATTAGGTTGCCTATAGATTTTACATCGGCATGATAAAATCATGCCCAAATGTGAAAAATAGGTGATATGTATGGATTTTTTTGGATTACTTACAATGTTTGGCGGTCTTGCATTATTTCTGTACGGAATGAATGTAATGGGAGATGGTCTGACCAGTGTATCGGGCGGTAAGCTTGAAACGATACTTGAGAAGCTGACTTCCAAGAAGTGGAAAGCGGTGTTGTTAGGTGCACTGGTTACGGCGGTGATACAGTCTTCCTCTGCCACTACGGTTATGGTAGTGGGATTTGTGAATTCCGGAATCATGCAGCTTACGCAGGCGGTAGGTATTATTATGGGAGCCAATGTGGGTACGACGATTACCTCTTGGCTTCTTTCGCTTGCCGGAATATCAGGTACAAGCTTCATCGTAAAACTTCTAAAACCCAGTTCTTTTTCACCAATTCTTGCGCTTATCGGAATTACCTTTCTGATGACTGCCCGTAAAGATTCCAGGAAGAAAAACATAGCCGGTATTTTGCTCGGATTCGCAATACTGATGTTTGGTATGGAGACCATGTCCGGAGCAGTGAAACCCCTTGCGGAAAATCAACAGTTTTGCAGTATCTTGACCATGTTTTCCAATCCGATTTTGGGAATGATGGCAGGGGCTCTCCTTACGGCGATTATACAGAGTTCATCGGCCTCGGTCGGTATTCTGCAGGCGCTATGCCTGTCAGGGGCCGTAACGTATGGAACGGCAATACCGATTATTATGGGTCAAAATATAGGAACCTGTGTGACGGCCCTTCTTTCCTCTGTAGGTGCTAACAAAAATGCAAGAAGAGCATCCATGATTCATTTGTATTTTAATCTTCTTGGCACAATCATATTCATGGTTGTGTTCTATAGTCTGAATACCGTAATTCATTTTGATTTTCTTGAGGGTTCCATAGGTGCTATGGGTGTTGCTGTCATTCATAGTATATTTAATGTTGGCTGTGCATTCCTTATGTATCCTATGTCCGGAGTTCTTGTAAGGCTGGCAGAGATTTCCGTGCAGGATACGGAGATTAAGAACCAGAACAATCTTCCTATGGAATTTACAGCTTTAGATGAACGATTCCTGAATCAGCCGGCGTTTGCTTGCAGTCTGGCAGGGGATGCAGCCAAAGCAATTTGTTATACAACGAAGGAATGTATTCACGAGGCTCTGGAACTAATTGATCATTATGATGCGGGTAAAGCAGAAAACGTAAAAAATATGGAATCAATGATTGATACCTACGAAGATCTTCTGGGTTCCTATTTGGTGAAATTAAGCAGCAGAAAATTATCGGATGAAGACAGCAGAATGCTATCTGTTATTCTGCATTGCATCAGTGATATGGAGCGAATTTCCGATCATGCGGCAAATATTTGTGAATTGTTGGAAGAAATGATTGCTTCCGGTCAGGAATTCTCCAAAAAAGCAAAAAAAGAACTTTTAGTGCTGGTTAACGGGGTTTATGATATTGTTGAACTGGCTACTGACTCTTTTATCAATGATGATATGGAAGGGGCTAGAAACGTAGAACCGTTAGAAGAAATGATTGACGGTCTGAATGTCAAGTTGCGTCAGAAGCATATTGATCGGCTGCGTGCGGGAAAATGTACGATAGAACTGGGAATTACATTAGAGGATATGATTATCAATCTTGAGAGGGTATCCGATCACTGTTCCAATATTGCAGTATGTATGATTCAAAAAATAGACCTGGAAAGTGGGGAATAAAATGGCTCTAATATATATAGTCGAAGATGACGAGAGTATACAGGAAATAGAAACCGTGGCATTAAAGAGTAGCGGACATCAGGTGCTTGCTTTTGGAAATGCAGGAGATTTCTATAAAAAGATGCAGGAACGCATTCCCAATTTGGTTGTACTGGATGTAATGCTGCCCGATGAAACCGGAAATGAAATTATGAAGAAACTTCGTAGTCGGGCAGAGACACGAAGCATTCCGGTCATCATGGTTACAGCGAAAACTTCTGAAATGGACCTTGTACGCGGAATAGAAGACGGGGCGGACGATTACTTAAGAAAACCATTTTCCGTAATGGAGCTAATCTCCAGAGTAAAGGCGTTATTGAGAAGAACGGCCACAACGGAGCAGGAGACCCTTGTATTTAAAGAAATTGAGATCAGTAATGTGCGTCATAGTCAGAGCGTAAATGGAAACGAAGTAATACTTACCTATAAAGAACATGAACTGTTAAAGTGTCTTATTATCAATAAAGGGATTGTCATGACGCGTGACAGCTTAATGGAAAAGGTATGGGGCACTGATTACGAAGGCGAGACAAGAACCGTTGATATGCATATTAAAACACTGAGACAGAAACTGGGAAGTGCCGGTGATTACATTAAAACGGTAAGAAACGTAGGATATGTGATTGAGTAATACAAAAGGGAATCCATAATGAAACAAAAAATTAATTTAAGACTGATTCTGGTTGCTTTTTTTGCGGTGGGACTTACCATGGTCTCCATCATTTTGGTATGTTACAGTCTCTTTCGGGAGCAGGTCAAAAAAGATCTTAGAATTACCGCCGGTGCCCTTGCTGTTACAGGGGTGTCCGATTTCGCCAAAGACGAAGTCGTATATGATGAGAAAAATCTTCGAATTACCTGGATTGGAACAGATGGAACCGTTCTTTATGATAACGATGTGGAAGCTAACAAAATGGTCAATCACTTGGATCGACCGGAGGTTAGGGCTGCATTTCAGGACGGACATGGAGAATCCATCAGAGAGTCTGATACAATGAATATGAAGACTTTTTATTATGCGCTATTGCTTGCAGACGGTACAGTGCTTAGAGTATCTACAGAGGCACGGTCCCTAATCAGCGTTTTTATGCAGGTGTTTCCCATTATTATGATCTTGATTCTGCTGATTATCCTGATCTGTGTCTTAATCAGCCATCTTCTTACCAAGCAGCTTATGAAGCCCATCAACGAGATTGCAGCCAATATCGATGATGTACCAAGTGAATCCGTATACAAAGAATTATCACCCTTTATTGAACGGATCAGAGAGCAGCACGAAGACATATTGGCAGCGGCGAAAAACAGGCAGGATTTCACTGCTAATGTGTCCCATGAACTAAAGACACCGCTCACAGCAATATCCGGCTATGCGGAACTGATTGAGAATGGAATGGTGGATGACGATCATCAGGTTAAATTTGCAGGAGATATTAAGAAGAATGCAGATAGACTGGTTGTTCTTATCAATGATATTATCAGGTTGTCGGAACTGGACCACAGCGAATCCGGCGTGAACTTTTCTCAGCAGAATATCTACGAAGTGGCAAGGGAACGGGTGGATTTATTACAGAATAGTGCGACCAAGAAGAATGTCAGATTAGAACTTCGGGGAGAGGATACGTATGTATTATCAAATCGCGGAATGTTAATCGAACTTCTGGATAATTTGATTCAGAACGCGATTCGATATAATGTCCCCGGTGGGAAAATCACGGTGGCCATCTATCGAGAAGAAACCGGTACGGTATTATCCGTCAAAGATACCGGTATTGGAATCCCTGAAACTGAACAGGACCGGGTTTTTGAGAGATTCTATAGAGTTGATAAAAGTAGATCCAGAGAGACCGGTGGAACAGGACTGGGACTTGCCATCGTGAAACATATCGTGGAGCTTCATAACGGCAAGATTGAATTGGACAGCAAGCTTTCAGAGGGAACAGAGGTTAGGATTATTTTTTAGGGAGGGGCATATCACTATCGAACCTGACAAATTTGTAATTATAATGACAGGAATGACTTTATTTTCCTTGGTATGATTTGCATGTACCAAGGAAGAAGAGAGGAAACAGCTATGGAGTGGATTACAGCGATAAGAAAATCAGTAGAGTATATTGAGAAGCATCTGAAGGATAATATCAGTGCGCAGGATGTGTCCGAACAGGTGTATATGTCGCAGGTTCATTTCCAAAAGGGTTTTCAAATTATGACAGGTTATTCCGTGGCGGAGTATATTCGCAACAGAAGATTATACCTTGCGGCACTCGAACTCAAGGAAACGGATGCGAAAGTGATCGACGTGGCTTATGCGTATGGGTATGAGACACCGGAAAGCTTTACGAAAGCATTTACAAGATTTCATGGGGCCTCTCCAACCGAGATCAGGCAAGGTGGCATTGTCAGAACATTTCTTCCGTTGGCCATCAAAATTGATATTTCAGGAGGAGACAAAATGGACGTTAAGATTAGAAATTTGTTTGGATTTAAGGTGATTGGATTTGCAAAGGAATTCGAGTATGAGACTGCATACGAGGAGATTCCCAAATACTGGGATGAAATATGTGAGAAGTATGCTGCAAATGTTTATGCAGGAAATCCACCGGCTAATGAGTATGAAAAGGCATTAATGGATAACTGTATCGGAGAATATGGTGTATGCATTGATGATGAAAGCATTGCGGGGAAAGGGAAGTTTATATACCTCATTGCAGGTAAGTATGCAGGCGGAGAGGTACCTGAGGGCATGATGCTCTATGAGTTTCCGCAGAGTGAATGGGCTGTATTTGATTGCGTTGGAGCGATACCGGAAGCTTTACAGTCTCTCAATACACAAGTATTTAAGGAATGGCTGCCTGGCAATCCTGATTATGAAATTAGCGGTAATTCGAATGTTGAGTGGTATGACTGTATGAATGGGGAGAAAACAGACCCGGATTATCATTCAGCAATCTGGATTCCGGTGAAAAGAAAGTAGATATAATTAAAATTCAGAATCCGACACGGTGGCCTTTTGGCCGCCGTGTTTTCATTATAAGGGTTATTAGGGAGTTGACCGAACAGTGACGTTATACTTTGCTGAACAATTCTGTTGCTATTGTGGTAACATGGTCCTATAAAAATTGTATTTATTACGGTAAATCTAATTTTCATTACAATGGAGGAAGAGATTGTATGATAAAAAATGTGGCTCTTGTTAGTCTATCAGCAGGAACGATAGGTGAAGACTTTGTAAAGCATGAAGTAAAGATAGGACTTAAAAGGCTAGAAGAATTCGGCCTAAATGTAAAAATTATGCCACATGCAATGAAAGGGATTGAGTATGTAAAGAATCATCCCAAAGAGAGAGCTGATGATTTGCTTTTGGCAATGAGGGATAAGGATGTTGACATGATTCTCTGTGCAATCGGTGGAGATGATACATATCGATTACTTCCATATTTGTTTGATAATAATGAACTAAAAGAGGCTATTGATGTAGCAGGAAAGGGGAAATTATTTCTTGGATTTTCGGACACTACAATGAATCATCTTATGCTACACAAGCTTGGATTTAATACATTTTATGGCCAGTCATTCCTAGCAGATATATGCGAAATGGAAGATGATATGTTGTCATATACGAAAAAGTATTTTGAAGAGTTGATTAGAACGGGGCACATTAATGAAATTACGCCCAGTGATATTTGGTGCGAAGAGCGAACAGACTGGTCTGTAAGTGCAGTGGGTACTGAAAGAATTAAGCATAAAAATGAAGGTTTTCAGCTTCTTCAGGGGAAGGCAGTATTCTCAGGGAAGATTTTAGGAGGTTGTCTTGAAAGTATGTACGATATTTTTGATGACAGCAGATATTCTGATACTGTTTTGTTATGTGAGAAATATGGTCTATTCCCAGATTTAGATGATTGGAAAGGGAAAATACTTCT
>JAZLHG010000024.1:0-3178 GCA_045616705.1 Lachnospiraceae bacterium
AATTACCTCCTCAGAGTAGAGCCTTACTTGATGATTTGTCTGAGTTAAAGCAAATGGTAGCATCTCATCCGGAGGATATAGAGGCTTCAGCAGACCGTATTTTGACCCATACAGGCAGATTACTGAATCAGGTGTTAAATAATCCGAGTGGGAACAATTCTGCTCTTACAGAGCAAATTAAGGCGACGCTTAAGGATGTGATGAATGATGATACTTTTAAGCAGGTATTATCTTCTAAATTGGCTGCTCAGTTTACGTTGAAGCCGGAAGAGGTGGGCAAGGAGGGTAGAATTCAGGAGTTATACCAGCGAATTCTTGAACACAGCATGCGTGCAACGGAACTTGTTCAGAATACGACAGGTAATCATGAGACCCTTCAGGCGGCACAGAATCTGAATGACAACGTGAATTTTATGAACCAGATGAGCGAGATGCTGACCTATGTCCAGCTACCGTTAAAAATGAGTCAGGAGAATGCCCACGGCGATTTGTATGTATATACCAATAAGAAGAAACTTGCAGAAAAAGACGGTAATTATTCTGCGTTACTTCATTTGGATATGGATCGCTTAGGTCCTATGGATGTATATGTTGCCTTGAATCAGCAAAAAGTCAATACGCATTTCTATATGAAGGATGAGGATACGTTGTCCTTTATTGAGGCAAATATCCATTTATTAAATGAGCGTTTGACGAAGAAGGGCTATCAGATGAATACTTCGGTAACGGTGAAGGAACCGGGAGAAATGAAGTCCATGGCAGAGACGTTTTTAAGCAAGGAGGAGGGAAGCAATCCACCTCCTACATTAAGTACCTTTTCTTTTGATGTGAGGGCATAGGATGGAAGAGAAGAAGAAATTAAAACAGGCGGTGGCTCTGGAATATGATCCTTCCGATCTTGCCCCTAAGATCGTTGCAACCGGTCGTGGCAGAATTGCGGAGAAAATTATTGAAGCGGCAGAAGATGCGGCTGTTCCGGTGCACCAGGATGATAAACTGGCAGATACACTGTCTAAATTAGATATAGGGGAATATATTCCGCCGGAACTATATGAAGTTGTGGCTGAAATTCTGGTGTTTGTTGACCAAATGGAGAAAATCCGGTCTAAAATGAAATAGAGATAGGAGGTCTGATTGAATAAACGACAAATCGGCAGCCGGTATGAACAAATGGCTGCAGACTATCTTCAGGCACAGGGACTTAGAATTCTTGATTGCAATTATCGAACTCGTATGGGGGAGATTGATTTGATTGCGGAGGAGAACAGTGCCCAGGGTTCAACTATCGTGTTTGTTGAGGTGAAATACAGAACCGATACCTGTAAGGGTTATCCCTGGCAGAGTGTTACCTTACAAAAACAACGGACCATATGCCGTGTGGCGGATTTCTATCGAATGAGAAATCATGGCCTTTCTGGCTATATGATCCGGTTTGATGTCATTTCTATTCTTGGAGACCAGATTACCTGGTACGTAAATGCATTTCCTTATCGTTATTAATCCTTGATTATTCCTTATTATCGTATTTCTCAAGAATCTGTTTAATCTTAGCTGTAGGTGTATGTACAGAAGACAAAGCCACATCATGATTTAAGAAATCAATGATGGAAGCTAGGAATTTACTCATATTCGCTTCGATGAAGTAGGGACGATCATTGATTTCCGGTGTATGGTAATTCAAATTGGTAACAATGATTTGATCAAAGTAACCCTTCTCGTAAGCTTCATCGAAAATGGATACACCTTCCGTAAATAATCCGAATGTACAGCAGATAAATACCCGTCCTGCATTCATTTCCTTCAGTTTCTTGGCTGTATCAATCATACTGCCGCCGGAGGAAATCATATCATCAATAATAATGATATCTTTACCCTCAACGTTATCGCCCAGAAACTCGTGTGCAACGATAGGATTCTTGCCGTTTACAACGTGAGCATAGTCTCGACGTTTGTAGAATGTACCTGTATTTACACCAAGAACACCGGCAAAATAAACAGCTCTGTCTAACGCACCTTCATCAGGTGAGATGACAAGCAGATGATCTTTATCAATAACCAGGTCATCCTCTACAGAGGTAAGGGCCTGAATAAACTGATAAGGTGGAATAAAGTTATCAAAGCCGCGAAGAGGAGTGGCGTTCTGAACCTTGGGATCATGTGCATCGAAAGTAACTACATTATTAACACCCATGGAATACAGTTCAACCAGAGCATTTGCACAGTCTAAAGACTCGCGGGTATTACGTTTATGCTGTCTGCTCTCATATAGGAAGGGCAGTATTACCGTAATTCGGTGAGCTCTTCCGGCCATTGCGGCAATAATTCGCTTTACATCCATATAGATGTCATCCGGAGACATGAAGTGTTCGTAAGGGCCGATTGGAAATGATAAAGAGTGATTCATCACGTCCGCCATAATAAATACATCATTTCCGCGAACAGAATCAATAATCTCAGCCTTACCTTCACCGGATCCGAACCTGGGGCAGGTAACTGCTCCAAGATAGGTATCTCTTTCATAGCCGAAGTATTCCGGCTGCGATTTATATTCGTGATTAATTTGTTTACGATATTCAACCAGATAGGCATTTACTTCGTCGCCAAGCTGCTCACAACTCTTATGAACAATCAGCTTAAGTGGTGCCACCTGCATTTTGTCTTGTAAGAAATCGGTAGTTGCCATTTGAACTCCTTTATTACTGAAAATGATTCCTCTGTAGTTATATCATTTCGGTAAATTGTGGTCAAGGACAACCTTGATTTTAGGGGCAAACTATGGTAAAAAATTATAAGGATTTACATTTGTTTTTGTAAGTAATTTCATTCATGAATTTATCAATATGTAAGGAGAAGAACATGACAAAGATCAGAACAAGATTTGCACCTTCACCCACCGGAAGAATGCACGTTGGTAACTTAAGAACAGCTTTATATGCATATCTTATTACCAAACATGAGGGTGGTGATTTTCTGCTTCGTATCGAAGATACGGATCAGGAGAGATACGTAGAAGGTGCAGTTGACATTATTTATAGAACCATGGCTAAGACCGGCTTGATTCATGACGAAGGACCGGATAAGGATGGTGGTGTAGGTCCTTATGTTCAGTCAGAGCGTCAGAGTGCGGGAATCTATCTGAAATATGCCAAGCAGTTGATTGCAGATGGTAAGGCTTATT
>JAZLHG010000025.1:0-1932 GCA_045616705.1 Lachnospiraceae bacterium
ATACTTGCTGTAGTGCTATTCAGCACGCCACCGGATAAGGTTCTGGCATCTAAGCCTACAAAGATGACATCTTCACTATCTGACAGGTCACCGGAAGTATTAGCATACCGGCTAATGGATTCCATAGCCTGATGCTGGCCCGCAAGATCCTTATTGTCCGGTGCAATCGTATAGGCACCGCCGTAGTAATATAACAGGAATCGACGTCTCGCACCTGTGCGAGCGTCAAAATAATACGTTCTGCCATCTGTCAGAGTCTTCTGTCCCAACATCAACTCTCCGGCAATTCCGGCGTGTTCCGTCGTGGACAGCAGATAAGTAAATCTCTGGGAATCCTTCACCGAAGGATTCTTCACAACTGTGGTCCATCCGGTGACAATCTCGCCCTCACTGCCTTTTAACCCGGGCGTATACTTGGTGCTCTGATATCCATAATAACGATTACTGCCGGCAGGATCATAATAGCTCTGGCCACGATTCGGCACGGTGAAAAATCCGGTCTGAAGCTGACCGATACTTCCGCTCAAATCACTGAAGTAGTACCATTTTCCATTAATATTAGTGAATCCAATGGCCAGTGCTCCGGTAGAATCCGCATAGTATTTATGTCCGTTATCCTTAAACCATCCGGTCTTTACTGTACCCTTGGCCGTTCTATAGTAATAGGTGCCGTTGTTGTTGCAGATTCCAACCTGAAGTGTTCCATCATCTCCCAAATCATAGGTGTATTTGCCCACCTTCACAACACCGGTAAGCATACGGCCGCTGTCCTGATCAAAGAGCAGTTTCTGCTTCACGCCACTAAGATTCACCACGCTCTGCCAGCCCTTTAAGACCTTTGTTCCTGATTTCAGGAAGAAGTATCCGTTCTCCCCGTTATCAAATACAATTCGGCGCCAGTTGGTCGTATCAACAGAGGTGTATGCCAGTTCTTTTCCTGCACCGGTTACACCGACTTCGCACCCTGCAGGAGCCTGACTTCTTTCGGACCTTCCGTCCTCCACTGTGGCAAAATAATGCATGCTGCCATCCACCTTCTGCCAACCGGTTAAGAGTCTGCCCTTGGCATCAGGAAGATACCGGTTTCCTGCTGCAGTCACCATCTGACCACCTGTAACGGCTTCACCCTCTGCATTCAGAAGGTATGCCTGGTCATTCACCATGAGCAATCGGTAAGAATCCGCATCCCCTACATCAAGAGCATAGCCTCTCTGCCTACGGCCGGACTGATCATAATAAATCTTGTCCATCCATCCGGTAAGACCTCTACCGGATGCGATCAGATATCGAATAACATATCCTGACGAAAAATCAATTCTTACACATTTACGTGAGGCATCAGACAGTTCCGGTACCTCTATATAATCATATTCTCTACCGGCCCAAACACCTGCAAACTTCTTGCTGTCATCTACAGTAGCGAAATAACGTATCTTCGTACCAATCTTCTGCCAGCCTGTTAACAGACTGCCGTTCTTGGCAACATAGTAGGTTCCGCCAGCCACTTCAAAGAGGCTTGCCCTCTTGGCATTTCGAACAAGGCTCTCATTCTCATCAAATAAGTACAGACTTCCATCAACTTCGACCGTTTCTGATACTGCATAAGTTCCGTCAGCTTTCAGATATTTGGTCACGCCGCCATCGTTTTCAAATCCCTGAGGAATACCCTGGCAGATACCGTCAGTACCAAATTCATAAGTAACACCGCTCACATCACTTCTTCCCAGGGTCAATTCTCCACCGGTTCCGAAATAACAATAGGATACGTTTCTACGGTCCGGATCATAATCGCTTTCTAATGACACGAAATTCCCCAACCTGTCAAAAGTAGCCCATCCACTAATCGGTGCAGTGGTAATGGGAAGACCTGCATTCTGCAGGTAATAATATCTCTTGCTGCCAATCTGCTTCCAACCCGGTTCCTCCACAGCG
>JAZLHG010000026.1:0-1053 GCA_045616705.1 Lachnospiraceae bacterium
CTGTTATATGCACGAATCGGTGTGCCTCATTGCCCCCAGTGCGGACTCCCCATCAGCAAGCAAACTGTTGACCAGATGGTGGATGCGGTAATGCTTCTTGAAGAGGGCAGCAGAATTCAGCTTCTGGCACCGGTTGTCAGAGGCAAAAAGGGACGCCACGAGAAGGTTCTTGAGAGAGCCAAGAAGAGTGGTTACGTTCGTGTTCGCGTGGACGGTAATCTGTACGAACTCTCGGAAGAGATTATCCTTGATAAGAATATTAAACATAATATCGAGATTATCGTAGACAGACTGGTTGTGAAACCGGGAATTGAGAAACGACTCACGGATTCCATCGAGAATGTTATGGGCCTGTCTGAAGGCTTGGTATGTGTAGACGTCATTGGTGGAGAGATGCTGACGTTCTCCCAGAGTTTCTCATGTCCTGACTGTGGAATCAGTATCGATGAAATCGAACCCAGAAGTTTCTCCTTCAACAATCCTTTTGGTGCCTGCCCTGTCTGTGCAGGTCTGGGTTATAAGATGGAATTTGATGCAGACTTAATGATTCCGGATACCAGCTTGAGCATCATGGACGGAGCCATTATTGTACCGGGCTGGCAGTCCTGTTCGGATCCTTCCAGCTTCACCTATGCAGTCTTAAGTGCCTTGGCAGAAGCATATCACTTCGACTTAACGACTCCTTTTCAGGATTATTCCGACGAGGTGAAGGAGATTCTGATTTATGGTACCGCTGGGCGGGAAGTGAAGGTTCATTACAAGGGTGCAAGAGGCGTAGGTGTCTATGACATTGCCTTTGAAGGATTGATTAAGAATGTGGAGCGAAGATATCGTGAGACCGGCTCCGAATCTTCCAAAGCAGAATATGAGAATTATATGCAGATTACTCCCTGTGGAGAGTGTAAGGGTATGCGCCTTAAGAGAGGTGCTCTTGCAGTAACTGTGGGAGATAAGAATATTCACGAATTCACAACTATGGCGGTTAAGAATTCTTTAGAATACATTAAGGAAGTGAAGCTGACCGATCAGCAGCAGAAGATTGGTGCTCAGATT
>JAZLHG010000027.1:0-4029 GCA_045616705.1 Lachnospiraceae bacterium
CAAGGCCCATGCTCCTCAGTATGCAAACGGTTTGAAGACTGTGGTACTGATTGATGAAGATAAGATTGAACGCATGGCTACGGATCCTGCTTATCGTAAGCAGTACGAGGATATCTTAAGCGGTGCTGCGAACCAGCTGGAACAGATGAAGCAGAGTATGCCCGGCAATGTACGTGGATATGGTATGCAGGTCAATGACAACGGTACCGTGTCTTATTTTGCTGTGCTGGAACAGATGTCTGCTGCACAGAAGGAACGCATTGAGAAGAAGGCTGCAGAGAAGAAAGCAGAGCATCAGAAGGATGTGAAGAAGGAGAGACGGGAAGCCCAGGAAGAGCGAATACAGGAGACTCGAAGTCACGAATCTCGTAGTACAGAGGCTCGCAAGCATGTACCTGCCGATGACCGCAATACCGTAACCATCACTGCTTCTTCTGTTGAGGAACTGATGCAGCGAATCGAAGAATATAACTTCAATGAGAGAAGTAACAGGGTTCGTACCGAAAGCGAAATGATGCTTGGTCAGACCATCGACTTCAGGGGATAAACTGCGAAGTCTGTATAAGATACTTCAGGAGAGTGGACATGAAGATTAACCAGATGATGACTTCTCCTTCTGCTGCAATCGGTATGACCAGAGCCTATCAGAATACCCAGAAGAGTAGAATGGCTGATCAGAATCAGCAGAGTCAGCAGAATCAGGAGATTCGAAATATTAAACAGATCCTGGCCGGTACCAAACGGGAACAGTCCAGGTCGATTCTTGAGTCCGGCAAACAGTATGCAGAAGATCTGCGCAAACAGCGTCTGCAGAGCAAGGATTCTTCCTTGGCTGTGACGAAGCTTAAGTATAATTTCAAGAATCTCTCATCAAGGATACTGCGGAGTAAAACCTCTACTGCTGCCCGTCAGGCTGCAAGTCAGGCCCAGAGAGAAGTGCAGAGGCTGAAGGCTGCCAGAATGAGCGGTAAGTATGATGACGATGAAATTGATGCAGCAATTAGTCATGCTAAGGCTATGGAGCGGGTTGCCAAGAAGAAGGCCCGTCATCTTGAGGAGGAAGAACTGGCCAAGGTGGCCAGCAGAAGAAATGCCCAGGCGGAGCTCGTTGAAGAGGAGAAGACAGATTCAGAAGAAGTAAAGAATGATTCTGAGGAAGAAACCGAGAAAGAGCCCGAACGTGCTCAGGAAGATTATGAGAGCAACCAGTCTGCGGAATTGCAGGTAAGCAGTGAAGAATTTGCAAGAGCGATGGCCGAGCTGTCAGACGAAATGAGTTCCTCCGAGGAAATCCTGTCGGAATCTTTCGAAGATCTGGAGAAGATGATGGATGACATGGAGGAACTGACGGAAGAAGGATTTGAAGATCTTGCAGAAGAAGTATTTGCTGATGTGGAGGACATGGATTCCGAGGATCTGAAGGAGATGATTGTGAAGCACCGCAACAAGGAAATGAAGGAAATGGTCCATGCGGATGCCGACTATCTCAAGGCTACGTTCCAGCAACTTGAAAAATCCATAGATATTACGCTTTAGAAGCCTATAATATTGTAGAATTTCAACATTGTAGATTCCCACCATATCATTTAAAATACTAGGTATTTGAGACAATTTGCGTCTATGAGACCGAGTATTTGAGATGAGATTATGCATGATGCCGGGTACTTAGACATTATGAGGATGGGATTATGAAAAAGAAAACAGAATTTGTACCGATGTTATTCACGAATATGAAGTCATATTCGAAGAATCAGTTTATTAAGGATGTGGTAGCCGGTGTGATTGTGGCAATTATTGCATTGCCCTTATCAATCGCACTTGCACTTGCATCCGGGGTTGGCCCGGAAAATGGTATCTATACTGCCATTATTGCGGGCTTTTTGATTGCCTTTTTGGGCGGCAGTAACGTACAGATCGCCGGTCCTACCGCTGCATTTGCAACCATTGTCGCAGGTATCGTTGCGGAACATGGCATTGACGGATTAGTGCTTGCCACATTAATTGCAGGCGTGCTGCTGATTCTGATGGGTGTGTTCAAACTGGGCGCATTAATCAAGTTTATTCCTTACACCATTACCACAGGATTTACAGCCGGTATTGCAGTTACCATCGTAATCGGTCAGATTACCAATTTCCTGGGAATTCATATTCCCAAGGGAACACCTACCATTGAGACTATGGAGAAGTTATCTGCCATTGCCGGTAATATCGGCGGAACCAATTGGGATGCGGTGATTGTTGGCGTAATCAGCCTAGCGATTCTCATCGGCTGGAACTATGTTCCGAAGATTGGAAGTCTGGTTCCGGGCTCCTTAATTGCGGTTCTTGCAGGAATTTTCATGGTAAAAGGTATTGGTCTTCAGGCAGATACCATTGGTGATTTATATACCATCAGTAATTCCCTTCCTGCCTTTCATATGCCTACAGTAACCTTTGGTGCAGTAAGAGCAGTTCTTGCAAACGGATTTACCATTGCAGTACTTGCAGCTATTGAATCCCTGCTGTCCTGTGTGGTTGCTGACAGTATGGTGAATGCACATCACAGATCCAATCAGGAACTGATTGCACAGGGTGTTGGTAACATCGGTTCCGCACTGTTTGGCGGTATTCCCGCAACAGGCGCTATTGCCCGTACAGCAGCGAACATTAAGAACGGCGGACGTACTCCTATTGCAGGAATTGTGCACTCTATTGTACTGGTCATTATTCTGGTTGTATTGATGCCTTATGCAGCATTAATTCCCATGTCCACCATTGCAGCAATCCTGTTCCAGGTTGCTTATAATATGTGCGGTTGGAGAACGTTTAAGCACTTATGTAAGACTGCTCCCAAGAGCGATATTATGGTTCTCATTGTAACCTTTGTACTCACCGTTGTATTTGACCTTGTGGTTGCCATCGGTGTTGGTATGGTTCTTGCATGCGTTATGTTCATGAAGCGTATGGCGGATGAATCTGAGGTTCGTGGCTGGAAGTACTTTGACCCTGCTGAGGATGAAGATAATATTGAGTTGAAGCAGGTTCCTACCTTTGTAAGGGTATATGAGATCAGTGGTCCCATGTTCTTCGGCGCAGCTGACAGACTGTTAGACATTACCCTAAAGGATTTCACCAAGGTATTAATTATTCGTATGCGTTCCGTACCGGCGTTAGATGCAACCGCTATGCATTCTTTGGAGTCTCTTCATGAGAAGTGTAAGAAGAAAGGTGTAACCATTATCTTCTCTCATGTAAATGAGCAGCCCATGCGTACCATGAAGAAGACCGGATTTGTGGAATTAATTGGTAACAAGAATTTCTGTGAGCATATTGATGATGCAATTCTTCGTGCCAAAGAGATTATGAAAGCCTACGTGTTAGACAATGAGATTTAATATTTCTATAAATGATAGGAATTTATATTGACATCTTTAGCGATTTAGTGCTATAAAGTATTTAAATTCATATGGAAACCGATGAGGAAGAGTAGTAAGTTTTATCCCTTCATTCTGAGAGAACTGCAGATGGTGAGATTGCAGCAATGAATATAAGATCGAATGGACTTCCGAGGGCGAGCAGAACAGCGAATGCTTAGTATGTGAGACGGGGCAGACCCCTCGTAAGCGTAATGCAGTGTCAGCATATGATACTATGCGATGAGTGGATGCTTAAGCATCAAACCGGGTGGCACCGCGGATAGTGTATATTCGTCCTGGACAGAAGACATTCTGTTCAGGACTTTTTTGTTGGTAAATGGAGGTAGCGTAATGGTTATTTCACCGAAGTTAAGCGAAGTGGAGCGTATTGCAGAGGCAGGAGAGTACAAGGTTCTTCCTGTAAGCTGTGAGATTCTGTCGGATTTCACCACACCCATTGAGGTGATGCGTATACTGAAAAATGTATCCACACACTGCTATATGTTAGAATCTGCACAGGCCAGTGAGACCTGGGGCCGCTATACGTTCTTAGGATATGATCCCAAAATGGAGATTACCTGTATTGACGGAGAATTGACGGCAGGTAATATCAAGGTGCAGACAGATAACCCTT
>JAZLHG010000028.1:0-8930 GCA_045616705.1 Lachnospiraceae bacterium
GGTGCAGCTGTTTTTTATCTATTTCGGACTGCCCAAGATTGGACTTAGCATTTCGGCGGAGACCTGCGGTGCCCTTGGACTGGGACTACTTGGCGGCAGTTACATGGCGGAGAGTATTCGAAGCGGACTGGATGCAATTCCGGTTACCCAGAGGGAAAGTGCATATGCTCTGGGTATGAAGCCTGCTATGGCGTTTCGTGAAGTAATTCTTCCCCAGGCTATCACCATCAGTGTGCCGGGAATTGTTGCGAATGTGATTTTCCTGCTGAAGGAGACCAGCGTGTTCTCTGCAATCAGTCTGATGGATCTGATGTTCACAGCCAAGGACTTAATCGGACTGTATTACAATACGGCGGAATGTTTATTCATGCTGGTGATTTTCTATATTATCATGCTGCTTCCGGTTTCATTCTTAGGAAGCCTGATAGAGCGTAAGTCGAGATATAAAATGTTTGGAGCATAGACATGGGATTTGAGGTACTGCTAAAAGGAAATAATATGGTCAGGCTGTTAGGAGGTCTCCTGGTTGCCCTGAAGATCAGTTTCATATCCGTTGGAATCAGCATTGTGCTGGGCATTATTGTGGGTATGCTTATGGCCATGAATAAGAAGGCAATCAATGCCGTTACCAGGGTCTATCTGGAAATTGTGCGCATCATGCCACAGATGGTATTGCTGTTCATTGTCTACTTCGGTGCCACTAAGGCGCTGAATATTCAGATATCGGCAGAGGCGGCATCCGTGATTGTATTCTCTTTCTGGGGTACTGCAGAGATGGCAGACCTGGTTCGTGGATCCCTCATCTGTATTCCGGTAATACAATATGAGAGCAGTGCGGCGCTGGGACTGAGCACCCTTCAGACTTATATATATGTTATTATTCCGCAGATTGTAAGGCGCATGATTCCGTTGTCTATCAACTTAATTACCCGTATGATCAAAACCACCAGCCTGGTGATGATGATTGGTATCGTAGAGGTTCTTAAGGTAGGGCAACAGATTATTGAGGCCAACAGAAAGAGTTCGCCTAACGCAGCTTTTGGTATTTTTGCAACGATTATGATTCTGTATTTTGTCGCTTGCTGGCCCATTAGTTGCCTGGCCGGATATCTTGAGAAGAAATGGGAGAACTGATATGAGTGAGATTCTTACAATTAACAATCTGAGCAAATGTTTCGATGATCTGACAGTGCTTGAGAATATTAATCTGACGGTGAATAAAGGTGAGGTTGTAGTGGTGGTTGGACCTTCCGGCTGCGGCAAGAGTACCCTGCTTCGCTGCTTAAACGGCCTTGAGGATATTCAGGAGGGATCGGTTGTGCTGGATGGTACAACAATCAATCCGCCTGTGGGTCGAATCAATAAAGCCAGAGAACGGATTGGCATGGTATTTCAGAGCTATGATCTGTTCCCTCATAAGACCATTCTTGAGAATATTATGCTGGCACCCAATAAGGTATTGAAGAGATCCCGTGACGAGGTGAAGGAAGAGGCCTTATCGCTTCTTGATCGTGTAGGACTATTATCGAAAAAGGATAATTATCCCAGGCAGCTGTCCGGTGGTCAGAAGCAGAGAGTTGCCATCGTGCGTGCGCTGATTATGCATCCGGAGGTGCTGCTTCTTGATGAGATTACCGCAGCACTGGATCCGGAAATGGTTAGAGAGGTATTGGACGTTGTATTGTCTCTTGCCAGAGAAGGGCGCACCATGATGATTGTTACCCATGAAATGCAGTTTGCAAGAGCGGTTGCGGATCGTATTATTTTCCTGGATGGGGGCAAGATTGTAGAAGAGGGGTCTCCGGAAGAATTCTTCGATCATCCCAAGACAGCCAGGTTGCAGAAGTTCCTGCAGACATTTTCTTACGAGTGATGAACCGCTACCCCCGTCCCCTGGGTTCGTTTCGGTGGTTTGGATGAACCGCCACCCCCAGTCCCCATGGTCCATTTTGGTGGTTTGGATGTGTAGATGGAAAAATGAACCACAAACTCCGTCCCCTAGGTTCATTTTGTGGTAGAATGGATATAGTAATAGAATCTACATACGTGAGGAGACGGCTATGAAATATCAGGAACTTGGCAAATCAGGAATTGAAGTGTCGAAGGTGGCACTGGGCACCTGGGGCGTTGGCGGCGGAAGTGTGTGGACCGACCACAACATGAATGTTGGGGAGACGGAGAATCTGCTGGCTGCCTGCAGAGAGCAGGGCATTAATTATATTGATACCGCACCGGTATATGGAACCGGCGTTAGTGAGGATCTGCTTGGTAAGGCGCTTAAGAGCTGCCGTCAGGATTTCATTCTGCAGACCAAGTGCTCCTTAAACTGGAGAGGTGATGGTGGTAATTTCCATTATTCCAGAGACGGATATACGGTGAATAACGATACCAGCGCAGCAGCGGTTCGTCGAGATGTGGAAGATTCTCTTAGGAGAATGGGTACCGATTATATTGATTCCATCATTGTGCATTATGTATGCAAGAGCTGGCCGGTGGAAGAGACAGTTGGTGCATTGGAAGATATGGTTAAGGAAGGACTGATTCGTACTTACGGTCTGTCCAATAGTCAGCCGGATGATCTTCATGCATATCAGGCTGCAGGAAGCGGTGTGGCAGGAGGTACTGCCCTGGTGCAGGAATTCTTCAGCATTCTGTCTCCGTTCCATGGAAGAGATTACTTCGATGCCTGCAGTCAGTATGGAACAACGTTCCAGACTTATGGTGTATTGGAGGAAGGCTTCTTAACCGGACCCGAGTTCTTAAATAAGCAGTTTGAGAAGACGGATATTCGTTCCAGAATTCCCTGGGTAGAAGATCAGTACAAGGCAGGCCTTACCAAGATGTATGAGCAGTGGAAGGTGCTATGTGAGAAATACAACTGCTCTTATTCCAATCTTGCGGAAGCATGGGCACTGTCTCAGTATGACAACATGAGCCTGCTCATTGGTATGCGTAGCCCCGCCAAGGTTGAGGATACTGCAAAGTGTGTAGACCTGAAGCTTGCAGCAGAAGATATCAAGAGTATGGAAGACATGGTTAAGGATATTCAGGTAGAAGTACTGGATAAATAAATTGTATCGAGACAATACAAAACGACAGTCACAATTAGATGTGGCTGTCGTTTTGGTTTATGAACATTTGTGTTCTGGCATGCTCATTTCAGCAACAAGATATTGGCCGGTGCAATCCCCAGCTCCGCCGGGAAGTTGGTGGGCCGTTTGTCTTTTGCTTGTCGCCACCAGATATCGGCAGTATCTTCTGACTGGTTCTCGTAACGGAACAACATAATGGTCTCAAAGGGTTCTTCCATTTCTCTCATAAACCGTACCGGGATACGATTATGAGGTGTGGTGGCATTGAAGTAATGGGCACGAATGCCAATTGCAGTCAGATCATCGGGAACAGACTGTTTCACTTCGAATACTGCGTTGCCCCAGGCAGGAACCTGAACGGTATGCTCGTCTACTTTGGCAGCCGGGATAATATTCTTACAACCGGTAATACGGGCAGCTTCCACGTGCTCAGGATCTGTGAACAGTGCCTTGGTAGATTTGTGGACAATGACTTGTCCATTTGATACAACAGCAACGTCTGTGCACATATGATAAGCCTCGTCACGGCTGTGACTGACCATAATAATCTGTTTGTTGAGCTTGGTAAGCAATTCCTTAAGCTCCAGTTGAATGCTCAGTCTGAGGTGAGAATCCAGAGCGGAGAAAGGCTCATCAAGAAGAATCAGGGAAGGATTGCTTACCAGAATTCTTCCAAGAGCCACACGCTGGGCCTGACCGCCGGACAACTGATGAGGTTTATGATGATCAAGACCGGTGAGATTTAACAGTCGCATCATATCTGCATAAATGGCTGCTTTCTTAGCTGCATCCTTCTCACTTCTCATACCACAGTAAATGTTCTGCTTCACCGTCATGTTGGGGAAGAGTGCATAATTCTGGAACAAATATCCCACGTGACGTTTCTGGGGAGGCAGATTGATGCGGGCTTCGCTGTCGTATAAGGTCACGCCGTTTAATACGATTCGACCTTCATCCGGAGTCTCAATGCCGGCAATGCACTTTAAGGTATAACTCTTGCCACAGCCGGAAGGACCCAGAAGCCCCATCAGACCGTTCTCAGATTCGAAATGAATATCTAACTTAAAATCACCGAGGTTTTTCTTAATGGATACCAGTAGACTCATTTGATCACCTCCGTCTTCTGCTTGTTCTCAAGCAGGTTCACTGCAAGAAGAATCAGAGCGCTGATTGCCAGATTCACAAGAACCCAGAATAGAGCACCACTATTGTCATTGGTGCGCCATAACTGATAAACCGTGGTTGCAATGGTAGCAGTGCGACCGGGGGTATAACCGATGAGCATGCTGGTTGCACCGTATTCTCCCAGGGCTCTGGCAAATGATAGAACTACACCGGCAAGGATACCCTGCTTACAAGCCGGCATGCGTATGCACCAGAAAATAAAGGTATTGCTAAGACCCAGAGTCTGACCGGAATAAGCCAGGTTAATGTCGAAATTCTCGAAGGCGCCTCTGGCGGTACGATACATTAACGGGAATGCCACAACGCAGGCGGCGATAATGCCACCGTGCCAGTCCATTACGAACTTCACCCCAAACTGCATTAAGAATTTGCCGATGGGCCGGTTCACGCCGAAAATCACCAGCAGAAAATATCCGCAGACCGTAGGGGGAAGGACCAGTGGTAATGTGAGAAGAACATCCAGAATGCCTTTGATGACACGAGGCAATTTGGATGCATAATATGCGAAAAAGATTCCTAAGAAGAATACAATTACACTGCTGATTGCAGCAATGCGGAGGGTATTCCACAGGGGATATAAATTGGTGGTCATGCAAGCTCCTTATTATAGATACAATTACCATTTGAAGAGTGGTGCTCCACAGATGGTAATTGTATCGTCACAATACATTTAACGAACGGGTGAGAATCCAATTTCTCGGAAACAATTTGAAGCATCTTCTTCGGTTAGGAAGTTCAGAAACTGCTCAGCAGCTTCCGGATGCTTAGCGGTAGCAAGTACCGCTGCAGGATAGATGACCTGACCGCACATTTCCGGGGTGGCGGTATCTACAATAGGAAGTCCTGCGGATGTGGCATCGGTAGCATAGATGATGCCGCAATCAACTGCGGATTCCAGTACCTGCGTGGTTACTTCTTTGACATTGGATCCATAGGTAATACAGCCTTTTGCTGCAAGCTCTTCTTCGGATAAACTGTAGTAATGAAGAATCTCCTGGGTATACTGTCCAACCGGGACATCGCTGTTACCCATAGCCATCAGCAGGCTGCCGTTCTGAAGCTCTTCTGCCAACTTACGAAAGTCAGACAGTTGCAAGTTACTGTTAGGAGCAACAACAAGAGCTACTTTGTTCTCAAGTAAATCAATACGTGTGGACAGATCTAAATCATTCATCTGTTTCTGTCCGGCGGAGATGAAGAGATCGCAATCTGCGCCTTCTTCAATCTGCGCTTTCAATGTTCCTGAAGAGTCGAAATTGTAGACAATCTCTACCTCAGGATGGGCTTGCTCATATACGCTTTTTAGCGCAGTGAGAGATTCGGTCATGGAGGCTGCCGCAAATACAATGAGCTCCTGCTTGGAACCGTCGCGGATTACTTTCCCGGAGGGGGTGGAGCTATCGTCGCTAGGATGATCTCCTGCATTGGTGCTTCCACATCCTGCAAGTAAAAGAGCAGGCAGGCACAGGGCCATGGCCAGTGAGTAAATTGAGTGTTTCATAGTGTCTCCTTTCCCATATTTCAGGGGGTTTATTTATATCACCGTGACTTAACACGGAAATATATCGATTGGCATCGATGACAAGTGATCTATACTTACTCACGAAAATATGAAATTGTGTGCGTTACTTATTCTCCTTCGGTTCTGGCGCACTCGGCAGCATCCCCTACCAGGATGGCAATGCCATGGTCAAGAACGGGAAGGATATATTCCAGATTCTCCCGAACTGCCTTGGGGCTTCCGGGAAGGTTAATGATTAATGTGAATTTGCGAATGCCGCTGGCAGCTCTGCTGAGCATGCTGCGGGGTGTGAACTGAAGACCGTTGACCCGCATGGCCTCTGCAATGCCGGGAACATTACGTTCCACAACCTCAAGGGTTGCTTCCGGCGCATTGTCACGCTGGCTGAAGCCGGTACCGCCGGTGGTCAGAATCAGGTCTGCTTTGTGGCAATCACAGATGTCAATAAGAGCACTCTTTAGCACTTCCTTGTCGTCACTAAGAAGCTGATAGTCCACAACTTCATAGCCTGCATCCTCTACGATTTGTTGAATTAAGGGACCGCTCAAATCCTCGCGTTCCCCTTTTGCACCTTTATCCGATAATGTAATAATTGCTACTCTGTATTTCATAATCTACCTCTGTATCTCAGATGGTTCTATATCCTAGACGAATTCGACATTCCAAACGAGTACTGCATCTCAGGAGAATTCGCATCTCAAATGGTTCCGCATCTTGCCCGTGGCGACTTGTGCGGACGAAAGTCTTATTCCTCAACGGTAACGATTTCATCGCCTTCTGCAATCATGCCGCCGTGAAGGACCTTGGCAAAAATCCCCTGATGAGGCATGATGCAGTATCCCACTCTGTGCTGGATGGCACAACCCTGATGACACTCCTTGCCAATCTGGGTAACCTCCAGAAGAATCTCTCCACATCTAAGCTTGGTTCCGATGGGAAGCTTGGCGCAGTCAATACCGTCAACCAACAGGTTCTCGCCAAAAGCACCATCTGTAACCGCCGCACCCTGCATGTTGAATTCCACAACCTTCTGCCAGCTGAGAAGGCTGACCTGACGGTGCCAGTTACCTGCATGAGCATCATTCTCGATGCCCCAGTTCTCTATGATATTGGCCTGATGCACGTTAACCTTCTCGGTACCCTTGGCAGGGCTTGTGCATACAGCCTTAATAATTCCTCGTTCCATATTAACCTCCAATCTGGTTCATGTTGCGCACTTCTCGGTCGGCCACAACATCGGTAAAGCCGTGTTCAACAGGCTTATGCAGAATCGCGTCGCGAATGGCTTCGGTAAGCTCTGAATCACTGCAGCCGCCTCGAAGAAGTGCTCGTAAGTCTGAGCCGCTCTGATGATTCAGACAAAGCTTCAGGATTCCCTCCGGCGTAATGCGTACCCGGTTACAATTGTGGCAGAACTGATGGCTGACAGCGTCAATAAAACCAATGCTGCCTGCGAATCCATCCGGTTTCATATATCTGGCAGGACCGTATCCGTGCTTGGAAGAATCTTCCTGAAGCGTGCCAAAACGGCCTGTTAGCTGTTCAATAATTTCGTGGTTGGGAATGGGAGATAAGCCCTTCGCGCATCCGATTGGCATCAGCTCAATGAATCTGACATCGACGGGATGGCGCTTAGCTAGCGAAGCCAGATCACAAAGGGCATCTTCGTTCACGCCTCGAACCGGAACGGCATTGATCTTCACCTGAAGACCGCAGGCTAATGCCTCATCAATTGCATCGGTTACATCCGTAACCTGTCCGTCCCCGCACCGTGTCACGGCGCGAAAATCATCAGCGTCCAGTGTATCAAGACTGATATTCACTGCATTCAGGCCAAGTGCCTTAGCTTCTGCCATATGGCCTTTTAACAGCATGCCATTGGTAGTGATGGAAATGCGGTCAATGCCTTCAATTTCATGAATCATACCGATTAAATCAAGGCAGCCCTTACGAACCATGGGCTCGCCGCCGGTAAGACGAACAGCATGAACACCCATTTGCGCCATAATCTTAAGAACCCGAACGATTTCCTCAAAGGTCAGCAGTTCCTTGTGGCTCATACAGCTCACGCCTTCTTCCGGCATGCAGTATACACAGCGGAAATTACAGCGGTCGGTAATAGATACCCGAACATATTCAATATTTCGCCCCTGTAAATCTATCATGAATGGTTCTCCCAGGTGTAGGTGCCGCTCTTGCCGCCGGTTTTGCTGCATAAGTGGATGCCGCCAATCTCCATATGCTTGTCGATGGCTTTGCACATATCATAAATGGTCAGCAGTGCAACGGATACGCCGGTAAGGGCTTCCATTTCTACACCGGTCTGACCGGTAAGCTTGCAGGTGCAGGTGGCATAAACCGTGCAACTGGGCTCATCGATACGGAACTCGATGCCGGTCTTGCCAATCAGCAGGGGATGGCATAAGGGAATTAAATCAGGAGTGCGCTTCACTCCCATAATCCCTGCAATGCGGGCTACTCCCAACACATCACCCTTGGCTGCATTTCCTTCAAGAATTGCCTTCATGGTGTCGGGAGTTACCTTGATATATCCTTCTGCAACGGCTGTGCGACTGGTCTCGGCCTTCTCGGTCACGTCAACCATAATCGCATTGCCTTCTGTATCAAAATGTGTCAGTTTCTCGTTCATAGTAGTCTCTCTACGTATCACTTACTGAATTCGTGTTGTTGCCGAATCAGGACGGCTCAACGAATCAACTTTACTTACCGAATCCGCAATTGGGGAATGTACATACCGGGCAGTTTAAGCACAGGCCGCCTTCGCCCAGTCGGTCAAGATCCTGCTTCTCCAGATAGTCATCCGCAAACAGATGAGGAAGAACCAGATCAAGAACGGTGCGCTTATTGTACATGGCGCAACCCGGGATGCCGATAATGGGAATGTTGCGTTCGCCATAATAACTTAATAAGAACATGGCACCGGGAAGTACGGGAGCACCGTAGCTGACAATACGGGAGCCGGTATTCTTAATGGCAAGAGGTGTCTTGTCATCCGGATCCACGCTCATGCCACCGGTACAACAGATTATGTCGGCACCTTCGTCAAGGAGCTTCTGAATGCAGCCGGTAATGCGCTCGTGATTGTCGTCGCTGAACTCATGTCCCATAAC
>JAZLHG010000029.1:0-1463 GCA_045616705.1 Lachnospiraceae bacterium
AGAATACATCGGGGGAACCTGATCGTAACCGGGCTCAAAGCTTTTAATAACTTCCGTTATCTTATCTATGGTAAGATTCTCTGTGCTATTTTCCGACAGGATCTGTCCTGAAGCATCATAAGTATCGGAAGTACGTCCCAAGAGAAGCACTGCTTCATAAACCTTACTCTTATCCGTCAAAAAGTCACACAGCTTGGTGGCATTACCAAGGCAGACAGGCAACACCCCCTCTGCCTCAGGATCCAAAGTTCCTGTGTGACCTATTTTACGCTGATGACAGATGCCCCTTAATTTGGCAACTACATCATGACTGGTATATCCTTTTTCTTTGTATACATTCAGTACACCGTTCATTTATGACTCCGTAAGCTGCTTCTCAATCTGTGCGGACAGATTATTCAGCGTATCTCTATAGGTACCCTTCAGTGTACATCCTCCGGCTCTCTCATGACCGCCGCCACCGAAATAAGCAGCAACCGTAGCCACATTCACACGTCCCTTGGAGCGCATACTAACCTTATACTCAAGAGGATTTAACTCATAGAGGAAAATAGCGACCTCAACGCCCTTGGTAAACAGCAGCTGATTCACAATTCCTTCAAAATCCTTGGATGTTACACCATAGAAGTCCATCATCTTCTTACCGATACAGCTGGCAATACATTTGCCATCCATAAACATCATACTCTCAAGAAGCGCTCTACCCAGAATCTGGTTCTGTACATAAGTCTTCTCATAGAAAGATTCGGTAATAATTGCCTGGGTATCAAATCCATACTCAATAAGTTCTCCCACAATTCCAAAGGTTGCCTTACCCATGCAGGAATACTGGAATACACCGGTGTCATGAACGATACCGGTATAAAGAGCCTTGGCAATATCCACATCCATATAGGTCTTGTCAAACAAATCATAGAGCATTTCACAGGTTGAACTTGCAAGTCCGCGAATCACATTTACATTGGCGTAGCCTGTATTGGTCTCGTGATGATCGATACAAATGGTCTTACCTGCTGCACGAAACAGCGGCTCAGCATCACCCAGACGATCGGATGAGCCCGCATCTAACGCAATATATGCATCCATCTGTTCCTCTGTCTGAAATGATGTATCAATTGTGTCATATCCGCACATAAAAGAGAAAATCTCTGAAGGCTGCTCTAAGAACACCTTCACAGTAACATTCTTAAGTGCGTTCTCAAGATATTTCTTGGTTGCAAGGCAAGCGCCTACGCAATCCCCATCAGGGCGTACATGACCGGAAATTCCTATGGTCCTAACGCCCTTCAGTTCCATTAATAAATCCATAATTCTAAACCTCGCCGGCTGCATCCTTGGCATTTACTTCATCAATCATCTTAGACATATGCATTCCATATTCAATCGATGTATCTGATAAAAATGTAATCTGCGGTGTGTTACGCAGGTTAAGACTGCTGGCAAGCTGTCTTCTGATGTAGCCC
>JAZLHG010000030.1:0-5221 GCA_045616705.1 Lachnospiraceae bacterium
AGACCAAGTTTGTTCTGAAGAAGGCTATGGCACTGAAACTTCCGGTACTGGTATGCGTGAACAAAGTAGACAGGCCGGAAGCAAGATGCACTGACGTTGTAGACGAAGTCTTAGAACTGTTTATGGATTTGGATGCATCTGACAGCCAGTTAGACTGCCCTTTTATTTTCGCGTCTGCTAAGACCGGACAGTCAGGTCTTGATTATAGAAATATTACACCTACTATGGAGCCTTTATTCGAAGCGATTGTGAATTATATTCCCGCTCCGGAGGGTGATCCGGAAGCCGGCACGCAGATCTTGATTTCCACCATTGATTACAATGAGTACGTAGGCAGAATCGGCGTTGGTAAAGTAGAAAACGGTGTGGTATCTGTGAATCAGGAAGTGGTGATTGTGAATGCCCATGAACCTGAGAAACAGAAGAAGGTGAAGATTTCCGCATTATATGAGTACGATGGACTGCAGAAGGTGAATGTTAAGGAAGCTACCGTTGGTTCCATTGTTGCAATTTCCGGTATTTCAGATATTCATATCGGTGATACCATCTGTTCTGTGGATGCGATTGAACCCATTCCTTTCCAGAAGATTTCCGAGCCCACCATTGCAATGCATTTCATGGTAAATGATTCACCCCTTGCAGGTCAGGAGGGAAAATATGTTACCAGCAGCCATTTAAGAGATCGACTCTACAAGGAATAAAATACAGACGTGTCTCTAAGAATAGAAGAAACAGATTCCACTGAGTGTTTCAAGGTGTCGGGTCGTGGAGAATTGCATCTGTCTGTTCTGATTGAGAACATGAGACGTGAAGGCTATGAATTTGCCGTAAGTAAGGCTGAAGTATTGTATCGTCAGGATTCTAAGGGTCGTAAGACAGAGCCTATGGAACTTGCTTATGTGGATGTGCCGGATGAGTTTGCCGGTACGGTTATTGAGAAGCTAGGCCAGAGAAAAGGTGAACTGCAGAACATGACGCCTATTACAGGAGGCTATACAAGACTGGAGTTCTCCATTCCTTCAAGAGGCTTAATCGGCTATCGGGGAATGTTTCTCACCGATACCAAGGGTAACGGTATTATCAATACTATTTTTGATGAGTATGCTCCTTATAAGGGAGATATTCAGTATCGTAAGCAGGGAAGCTTGATTGCCTTTGAAGGCGGTGAGTCTGTAACTTACGGTTTGTTCAATGCGCAGGAGAGAGGTACTTTGTTCATTGGAGCAGGTGAAAAGGTATATGCCGGCATGGTTGTAGGCCAGAACGGTAAGCCTGAAGATGTGGAAATTAATGTATGTAAGACCAAGCATTTGACCAATACCCGAGCTTCAGGTTCTGATGAAGCGTTAAGACTGACTCCGCCCCGTGTTTTATCCCTGGAGCAGGCACTTGAATTCATTGATACCGATGAACTGCTTGAGATTACACCTGCGTCATTAAGAATCCGTAAGAAGATTCTGGATCCTACTCTTAGAAAGAGAGCTTCATTTAAGAAGGCTTAGGGTGTTGACAGTTTTCTCATGTTTTGATAGTATCATTTCGTAATAAGGATAGAGGTCGCGCCCGATAAGAGTAGTGATGTAGATGCCCGCCCGGGCAGAAGACGCATCATAAAAGGAGACGGCGCCGAAGGTGTGAAGCGGCAGTTCATACCTGGGGATGTACTTAAGAGGTACATAACTGTCATCCAAATCATGTAAGTGATGGATGGGGAGCTATCGAAATGCAATGATGATTGTTTTTTGAGCCAGCCCCTTCCGGTTGGCTTTTTTGTTATGTCGACGGAATACCATATTATAAGGAAATAGAAAAGAGGAAAAGAAAATGGCTATTTTTACAGGAGCAGCAGTAGCAATTACAACCCCGTTTAAGAACAGCGGAGAGGTTGATTACGATTGTTTTAGAGAACAGATTGAGTATCAGATTGCCAATAAGACCGATGCAATCGTTGTATGTGGATCTACAGGTGAATCCAGTTGCTTAAGTCATGAGGAGCATATAGAGGTAATTCGCTTTTGTTGTGAGACTGTTAATAAGAGAATTCCTGTTATTGCAGGATCCGGAAGTAACTGCACCGAGACAGCAATTTATTTATCACAGCAGGCTGAGAAGGCCGGTGCGGACGGACTCTTAATTGTGTCTCCTTACTATAATAAGGCTACACAGAAGGGCCTGATTGAGCATTTTACCATGATTGCAAACAGCGTATCTATTCCCATCCTTCTCTATAACATTCAGGGAAGAACCGGTATCAATATGCTTCCTGAAACCATTGTGACACTGTGCAAGACGGCAGAGAATATTGTTGGTGTGAAGGAAGCAAGCGGTAACATTTCTCAGGTGGCTGAGATTCTTCAGCTGGCAGACGGATGTGTTGATCTCTATTCCGGTGATGATAATCAGACAGTACCCATTATGTCTCTTGGAGGACTGGGTGTAATCTCCGTATTATCCAACATTGCACCTGAGAAGACCCATAACATTTGCCAGGCAATGCTTGATAACGATGTGAAGAAGGCAGCAGGCCTTCAGTTGGAAGCAATTAAGTTAATCGATGCTTTATTCTCCGAGGTGAATCCTATCCCTGTTAAAAAAGCACTTGAACTGCAGGGTAGAGACAGTGGTGTGGTAAGACGTCCTCTTACCCAGATGGAAGATGTACACGCTGAAGTTCTTGCAAATGAGATGAAGAAGTACGGTTGCCTGTAAGAGAGGAGCAGTATGGTTAAGTTTATTCTACAGGGCTGTAATGGCCGAATGGGCAGAATTATTACGGATATTGTGAAGGATGATTCGGAGGTTGAAATCGTTGCCGGTGTAGACCTGATTACCGAGAGTTCTACATATCCTGTATTTGCAAATATTCATGAATGCAATATAGATGCTGATGTGGTAGTTGATTTTGGCGCAGCCGTTGCTGTGGATTCGGTTATTGATTACTGTGTTGATAAGCATGTGGCACTTGTGGAGTGTACCACAGGCCTTAGCGAAGAGACCATGAGCCACCTTAAGGCTGCATCAGAGAAGGTAGCAGTATTGAAATCCGCTAACATGTCTCTTGGCATTAATTTGATGATGAAACTACTAAAGGAAGCTGTAAATGTTCTGGCTCCTGCAGGATTTGACGTAGAAATTGTTGAGAAACATCATAGAAATAAACTGGATGCTCCTTCCGGAACAGCCATTGCCCTTGCAGATTCTATTAACGAAGCAAGGGGCAATGAGTACGAGTACATCTATGACAGAAGTCAGGTGAGCCGTAAGCGTGGGGATAAGGAACTGGGTATTTCGGCTGTTAGAGGTGGATCTATCGTGGGAGATCATGATGTGATTTTTGCCGGACAGGATGAGGTAATTACGTTCTCACATACCGCTTATTCCAGAGCCGTTTTCGGCAAGGGTGCTGTGCAGGCCGGTAAGTTCTTAGCAAATCGCTCTGCCGGTTTCTATGATATGAGCGATGTGATCGGTTAATTGTTAAGTCATTTACAACAGAAAGATTGGATTCTATATGCAGTTTCGACCTTGTATTGATATTCATAACGGACAAGTGAAGCAGATTGTCGGTAGCTCTTTAAGAGATGCCGGCAATGCCTGCGAGAATTTTGTTGCGGGTAATGATGCTGCTTACTATGCCAAATTATACCAGCGTGACGGTCTTACAGGCGGTCACATTATTATTCTAAATAAAGCGGGAACGCCGGAATATGAAGCTACCAGGCAGCAGGCGTTATCTGCACTGCAGGCCTATCCTAAGGGGCTTCAGGTGGGCGGAGGAATTAACTGCGAAAATGCAGTGGATTATCTGAATGCCGGAGCATCCCATGTAATTGTCACTTCTTATGTATTCGCTAATGGGCAAATATGCTATGATCATTTAAGACAGCTTGTAGACTTGGTAGGTGCTAAACATATTGTTCTGGATCTTAGCTGTCGAAAGATGAACGGTTCTTATTATATCGTAACGGACAGATGGCAGAAATTCACAGAAACGATTCTGACACCGGAACTTCTTAAGGAACTATCTCAATACTGTGATGAATATTTGATTCATGCTGTAGATGTTGAGGGCATGGTGAACGGTATTGAGGATGACGTTGTAGGAATTGCTGCCACATCACCTATTCCAATAACTTATGCAGGGGGAATATCCTCCCTTGCGGATATTGAGAGAATTAAGACACTTGGTAATGGAAGAGTAAATGCCACCGTTGGCAGTGCACTCTCCCTATTTGGCGGTACGCTTCAGTATGAGGAGGTTATTCGATGTACACAATCATGATTGTGGATGATAACGAAACCGAGCTTGTTATTGCCCAGAAGGCTCTGGAGAAAGAATATCAGATTATTCCCATGAACAATTCCAAGCAGGCACTGGCAAGGCTTGCTAAAGCCACGATTATGCCGGATCTGATGATTCTTGATATTGCCATGCCCGGAATTAATGGTTTTGAGATGTTAAAACGCCTGAAGTCCAGTGAGAAGATGAAGGGTATTCCGGTAATGATTCTATCCGGTGATAAGGATAATGCTACGGAATTGGAAGCTTATCGATTTGGTGCAGTTGATTTCATTCGTAAGCCGGTTGTTGCTCAGCTTCTTGAGAAGCGTGTTGAACTTCAGACCGACCATCTTAAATATCGTAAGTCTATGAATGCGTATAATACACAGCTTCAGCAGAATGTAAATGTACAGGCGCAGAATACTTATCGATTACAGTATTTTATCATCGGTATTATTACGGACTTGATTGCCAAGAAGGATGGTTATACAGGTATCCATTCAGTGTCGGTTGCAAAATATATGGGCATTATTCTGAAAGAGATGTTAATGTCCGGAATTAACTATGGAATTTCCATGGATGATTACGAATTGATTCTGATGTTATCTCAGCTTCATGATATGGGTAAAATCGGTGTGCCGGACGCAGTGCTCCAGAAGCGAGGCAAGTATACAGATGAAGAGTTTCTTGCAATGAAGAGTCATCCTGTTTATGCTGCAAATGCTATTGAGAAGTATGCTTATCTGCTTCCAAATTCCAAATTCTTAACTTATACTTATCAGATGGCAAGATATCATCATGAACGTTATGACGGACAGGGTTATCCTGACAGACTTGCAGGTCAGAATATTCCCATACTAGCCAGAATTCTGTCGGTAGCGGATGTATACGATGCACTGGTATCAGAGAGAAGTTACAGACAGGCGATGTCTCATGAAC
>JAZLHG010000031.1:0-1016 GCA_045616705.1 Lachnospiraceae bacterium
AGTTCGTCCTTTAAGACAGGGCGTTATCTCTGATTACACGCTAACCGAGAAAATGATGAAGTACTTCATTCAGAAAGCACTCGGAAAGAAGACGTTCCGCAAACCCAGAATTGCTGTTTGCGTTCCGTCCGGCGTAACAGAAGTTGAGAAGAAGGCCGTAGAGGATGCAACCTACCAGGCAGGTGCAAGAGAGGTTTCAATTATTGAGGAGCCCATTGCGGCAGCAATTGGTGCAGGCATCGACATCTCCAAACCATGCGGAAATATGATTGTAGATATCGGTGGTGGTACATCTGATATTGCTGTTATTTCCCTTGGCGGCGCAGTTGTAAGCGCATCTGTAAAGGTTGCAGGCGATGACTTCGACGAAGCTATTGTCAGATACATGAGAAAGAAGCACAATCTCCTTATTGGTGAGAGAACTGCTGAAGATATTAAGATTAAGATTGGCTCAGCATTTAAGCGAGCTGAGGTTGACTACATGGATGTTAGAGGACGTAACCTTGTTACAGGTCTTCCTAAGACAGTTCGTGTATCTTCAGAAGAGACAGAGGAGGCCTTAAGAGAGCCCACTCAGCAGATTATAGAGGTAATCCACAGCGTACTTGAGAAGACTCCCCCTGAATTGGCAGCGGATATTGCTGACCGTGGAATCGTTCTCACAGGTGGAGGAAGCTTGCTTAATGGACTTGAGGATCTTATCTACGACAGAACCGGTATTAACACAATGACAGCTGAAGATCCTATGACGGCAGTTGCAATTGGTACAGGTAAGTACGTAGAATTCCAGGCAGGATACAGAGACGAATAATTTCTTTGGAGGCAGAGTATGTTAAAAGGTTTATACACGGCTTATACAGGACTTCGAAACGAACAGAATCGAATGGACATAATGACCAATAACCTGGCTAACTCTACCACCATCGGTTATAAGAAGGAAGGCTCAACAAGCCAGGCCTTCGATGAAATTCTTGCATATAGACTTAAGGATGACACAGACGTAGGCGATCTTGCAA
>JAZLHG010000032.1:0-2066 GCA_045616705.1 Lachnospiraceae bacterium
CTTTAGTCTTGGTAACGGAGAAATCAGTGACATTATAGAGACGGAGTTTGGCTATCATATTCTGATGTGTGTGTCTACTTTCGTCCGTGATGAGACGGAGGCCAATAAGGCCGGAATTGTGCACCAGCGTCAGCAGGAATATTTTAACGAGGTATATGCGGAATATGTGAAGAGTCTGACTTCTAATCTGAATAAGACTTTGTGGGACAGCATTTCTTATAAGCAGACCGGTGGAATTCAGACCACATCATTCTTTGAAATCTATGATAAATATTTTGAAAAATAATCCTTAAATAATTCCAAAACTTAAGGATTCTGCCAAATAAAGTGATAATATATCATTGGTGATGACAGAACCGTAATAATATTTATAGAAAGAAGGCAGTTTTATATGGCAAAAAAAGGTAATTTATCAATTAACAGTGATAATATTTTCCCGATTATCAAGAAATGGCTCTACAGTGACCATGATATCTTTGTAAGAGAACTGGTATCCAATGGTTGCGACGCCATTACGAAACTTAAGAAACTTGATATGATGGGAGAATATACTTACCCGGATGATGTCGAGAATAAAGTGACCGTTGTTGTTAATCCTGAGAATAAGACCCTGAAGTTTATTGATACGGGTCTGGGTATGGATGCAGACGAGATTGAGGAATATATTACACAGATTGCATTCTCCGGCGCAACTGCATTCCTTGAGAAGTATAAGGATAAGACCAATGAGGATCAGATTATCGGTCATTTTGGTTTGGGATTCTATTCTGCATTTATGGTAGCAGATGAAGTGCATATTGATTCTTTATCCTATAAAGAGGGTGCTACTGCTGTTCACTGGGAATGTGATGGTGGTGTAGAGTATACCTTAGAGGATGGAGATAAGGAGAAGGTTGGAACCGAGATTACATTGTTCTTAAATGAGGAGAGTGTAGAATTCTGTAACGAATATCGCGTTCGTGAAGTGATTAAGAAATATTGTTCCTTCATGCCGGTACCTATTTTCCTTGAAAAGGAGAACGCAGAACCTGAATATGAGACCATTGACAGGGATGAACTGACAGACCGTGATACCGTTATTGAAGAGATTCACGAAGATGCTAAGTTCGAAGAGAAAGAGAATGAGAACGGCGAGAAGGAACAGGTAGAGGTATCTCCTGCTAAGGACCGGGTTAAGATTGTGAAACGTCCTGTTGCACTGAATGATACTACACCTTTATGGGCGAAACATCCCAACGAGTGTAGTAGAGAGGAGTATCTTGCATTCTACCGTAAGGTGTTTAATGATTATAAGGAGCCTCTGTTCTGGATTCATCTGAACATGGATTATCCTTTTAACTTAAACGGTATTCTCTATTTCCCTAAGATTAATATGGAGTACGAGTCTATTGAGGGAACCATTAAGTTGTATAACAATCAGGTGTTTATTGCCGATAATATCAAGGAAGTAATTCCGGAATTCTTAATGCTTCTTAAGGGTGTAATTGATTGTCCGGACCTGCCCCTTAACGTATCCAGATCCGCTCTTCAGAATGATGGTTTTGTGAAGAAGATTTCCGATTATATTTCTAAGAAGGTTGCCGACAAACTGTCCGGAATGTGTAAGACCGAGAAGGAAGAATATGAGAAATATTGGGATGACATCAGTCCCTTTATCAAGTTTGGCTGCTTAAAGGATGATAAGTTCTGCGAGAAGATGACAGACTATATTCTCTTTAAGAATCTGGAAGATAAGTATGTAACCCTTCCCGAGTGCCTTGAACTGAAGAAGGATGCTGATTCCGCAGATGACGAGAATACCTCTGAGGAGACTGTGGTTGATGAGGCTGAAGAAAATGTAGCTGCAGATGATAAGAAAGATAAGACCATCTACTATGTTACAGATGTTCAGCAGCAGTCTCAGTACATTAATATGTTCAAAGAACAGGGAATGGATGCTGTGATTCTGACCCACAGCATTGATCAGCCTTTTGTATCTCAGTTAGAACAGAAGAATGAAGGCATTAAGTTCTTAAGAATTGATGCAGACATTACAGACAGTTTCAAGGAAGAAGTCAGCGAAGAGG
>JAZLHG010000033.1:0-2733 GCA_045616705.1 Lachnospiraceae bacterium
TTCAATACCCATGGATACCTGAATGGCAATACTGATTGCTTCCTTCACCGAAAGATGAATCTTCTTCTCGATGTAGTTCTTAAGGGTAATGCCCTCAACAAGTTCCATGACGAAATAATATAAGCCATCCTCATCGCCTACATCATATACATTTACAATATTGGGATGCACAAGACCTGCAGCGGACTGGGCCTCTACTTTGAACTTCGATACGAAGTTCTTGTTGGAGGAATATTCTGCCTTCAGGACCTTAATTGCAACAAATCGATTTAACTTATGACATTTCGCTTTGTAGACATCAGCCATACCGCCGGTGCCTATTAACTTTATAATCTCGTAACGATTACCGAGAATAACACCTGGTTGGATCATCTGCTCACCTCATCTGCAAAAGGCTCCACAACAACAACGCCAATGTTATCACTGCCGCCGTTATGATTTGCCACCTTTATCAACTCTTCAACAATCTGTACAACATCTCTCTGGGCCTTAACAACCATACGGATATCCTCATCCTCAACCATGTTGGTCAGTCCATCGGAGCACATCAGAATAATATCACCCTTCTTAAGGTCCACCTCGAAGAAATCCACCTCCACATGAGGGGATACACCAAGGGCTCTGGTAATAATATTCTTATCCGGATGCTCTCTTGCTTCACTTCTGTCAATCTCACCGATGCGAATCATTTCTTCCACAAGAGAATGGTCCTTCGTAATCTGCTCAATACCGTCATCAATCAAATACAGACGACTGTCACCGATATTGGCAACAATTAAAACTCCATCCACAATGGTTGCAACTACTGCGGTTGTACCCATGCCCTGAAGATTCTCGTTGTTGCATGCCTGCTCATAAATCTCTGTGTTGGCGATTTCAAGGGCCGTCTTAATAATCTTAATGGGCGCTGTCTCTGTACACATCATGACTTCTCTCTCGATGGTCTTCACTGCATACGCTGACGCAAAATCACCTGCCTTGTGTCCACCCATTCCGTCACATACCACAAACAGATTGGGCAGATTACCCAGAGGTACCTCGCAGGTAAAAACGTTATCCTGATTCAATTTACGCTTTCTTCCAATATCAGTCTTGGAGAATGTCTTGATCATAACAATTCCTTGCCTTTACTTCATTGAAAATCGGACAAATATTTCCTTCTCAGCTGCCCGCAGGCGCCGTCAATATCACGTCCCATTTCCCTTCTAATAGTAACATTTATATGATTTTTTTCAAGTTTATTTTTGAACGCCAGAACCGCGGTTTTATCCGATTGTCTGTAGTTTCTCTCTTTGATCGGGTTCACCGGAATCAGGTTCACGTGGCAGTTTAAGGAGCCGATTAACGATGACAGAATCCTTGCATCTTCCTCCGAATCATTCTCCCCTTTTACAAGGCTGTATTCGAAGGTCAGCCTGCGCCCTGTCCGGGCAAAATAAGCCTCACAGGCACTGATTAACTCTTTCAGTGAGTAAGTATTGGCAATGGGCATCAGTGCTTGTCTCTTCTCATCCGTTGCCGCATGAAGGGATATGGCCAGGGTCATCTGATATTTATGTTCTGCCAGTTCATACATTTTAGGGACAATGCCGCAGGTACTAACGGTCAGATTTCTCTGACTGATATGAACGCCATGTTCGTCCGTTAGCATTTCAATAAAGTTAATTAGGTTGACATAATTATCCAACGGTTCACCGGAACCCATGACAACCACATTGGAGACCTTCTCTCCTGTATCCTTCATGATGCCATAAATCTGACCAAGAATTTCACCGGCCGTTAAATCTCTTACTCTGCCGTCAATGGTAGATGCACAGAACCTACATCCCATTCTGCACCCAACCTGTGAACTGACACATACCGAATTGCCATGTTCATAGCGCATAAACACGCTCTCGATTACATTCCCGTCATGCAGTCCGAAAATATACTTCTTCGTACCGTCAATTTGAGAAGTTAATACCTGCATGGGGCGTACGGTGTAAATCTCGTACTGTTCACTGAGTTTCTGTTTAAGAGATTCCGGCACATTGCTCATTCCGGCATACTCGTCTACACATTTCTTATGAAGCCAGCCATAAATCTGCTCTGCTCGAAACTTCTTCTCATTCAGTTGTAATACTGCCTGAAGCAGCTGCTCATAATTGAGAGATCTTAAATCAGTTTTCATCTTTTATTAACTTCGCGATATAGAATCCATCCCGTTCTCCGCTTGGATAGATTTGCCTATCCATTACCAGGCGGTAAGGTAAATTCTCTGTAATCCATTTGGCCTGCAGTTCATTTTCCTCCGGGTTCATGGTACAAGTGGAATACATTAACACACCACCCGGTTTAATGTAATCCGATACATTGGTTAGAATCCGACGTTGCAGCTGTACCAGTTCCTGCATGCCTGCTTCTGTTGCATGATATTTAATGTCGGCTTTGCGTCCGATAATACCCAGTCCCGAACAGGGTAAATCCGCAATCAGCACATCTGCTTGGTTGACATAATTATCATTGTGTTCTGTTGCATCCCATTCCGTGATATTAACATTATGTAAATCTATTCTATCCACATTGTCACGAATTAGGTCTGTTTTCATGGTGCTTATATCAAAGCAATATACCTGTCCGCAATTCCGGGAATCAAGTTGACATAATATATCTGCTGCCTGCACAGTCTTACCACCAGGTGCCGCACAAACATCAAATACCGTATCCCCTGACCGAATGCCTGCAAGGGCAACA
>JAZLHG010000034.1:0-5528 GCA_045616705.1 Lachnospiraceae bacterium
AATCAATCGAAGGCAAGTTCGATTGCAAGTTCACAGATACATTCATGGGATTCCATTGTGGAAATACATGCACAAAGAAGCTTGCTAACTATGAGATGAAATATCAGAAGATCATGGCTAGAAACCTTCCTATCGAAGTTACCAACGGTACTCTTGAAGGTGACATCGCTCCCGGTAAGATCACATTCTACCGTCTGCAGTCTACAGCTGACAATATCCTTCGTGCATATGTTGCAGAAGGTGAAGTTCTTCCTGTAGCTACCAAGTCCTTCGGTGGTATTGGTGTATTCGCTATTCCTGAGATGGGACGTTTCTACCGTCACGTTCTGATTCAGAAGAACTATCCTCACCACGGCGCTGTAGCATTCAGCCATGTTGGTAAGGCATTATACGAAGTATTCAAGTACATCGGTGTTGAGGTATCTGAGATTGGTTACAACCAGCCTGCAGGTGTTCTGTATCCGACAGAGAATCCCTTCGCATAAGAGATTATAATGAACTGATTTGACTGTGCGGGAGCTTCTGCTCCCGCATTTTCATACTTAACGTTGAATGATTGTATGATTTGGGATGGCCAGAACCGGATTGTCTTGGCCTTGACTGGAATGGGGCGAAATGGTTCGACAGAAGATCTCGAAATATACAGAAGGGACAGAATATGTTAGAACAGTTAAAAAAAGAAGTCTATGAAGCAAATATGCTTCTTCCGAAATATGGGCTTGTTACTTTTACCTGGGGTAATGTAAGCGGAATCGACAGAGAGAGCGGTCTGTTTGCAATTAAGCCCAGTGGTGTTGAATATGATAAGCTTACTCCGGACGATATGGTAATCGTGAATCTGGATGGCGAAGTTGTAGAAGGTAAGTATAAGCCTTCCTCCGACACAGCTACTCATGTGGAATTATACAAGGCGTTCCCTGAGATCGGTGGCGTTGTACATACACATTCTTCATGGGCAACCAGTTGGGCACAGGCAGGTCGTGGTATTCCCTGCTATGGAACAACACATGCAGACTACCTCTATGGTGAGATTCCCTGCGTTCGTAACTTAACCCAGGAAGAGATTGACGAGGGTTATGAGAAGAATACAGGTATTCTGATTGTGGATCATTTCAAGGCTAGTGCCCAAGAGATTCTTGCTATGCCTGCAGTGCTTTGCAAGAACCATGGACCTTTTACCTGGGGCAAGGATGCACATGATGCAGTGCACAATTCCGTTGTTCTGGAAGAGGTTGCCAAGATGGCAGCAAGATGCGAGATGATCAACCCTGAAGTACAGCCTGCTCCTCAGGTTCTTCAGGATAAGCACTATTTCCGTAAGCACGGTGCAAATGCTTATTACGGTCAGAACTAATTCTGTTTATGAAACAGTAATAACAAGCATGATGGACCCGGGGGTACTTGTTGCCCCCGGGTATTTTACTTCTTACTGCCCACTTCTTACCTCTTGCATAAAATCCGTTCACAAATTATGCTTGATAATGTAGTATTCATTTCAGAAACAGACAAGTGGTACGAATCATGAAGATTAACATTGAAATTGATCCGTCAGCAGCGGATATTGAAGTGACAATTAAATGTAGTCAGATCGACAACACGGTTGCGAAATTGCAGCGAATGTTGTCAGAGTCTTCGGACCAGGCAGCTTCCCTTGTGCTCTATCAGGGAGATACAGAGTTCTATATGCCTCTTAGCAAGGTTCTGTTTTTCGAGACTTCGGAAGGAATGCTTATGGCGCATACAGCGACAGATGCTTTTGAGGTCAGACATAAGCTCTATGAGCTGGAGGAACAGCTGCCATCCTATTTCATGCGGATATCCAAGTCTGCCATATTAAATACACGTAAGGTGTACGCCATCACTCGTAATATTACAGCTTCCAGTATGGTAGAGTTCCAGAACACCAAGAAGGTTGTATATGTGTCCAGGAACTATTATAAGAGCTTGAGGGATCGTCTGTCACCGGAAAGGAATGAATCATGAACGAACATACAAATCAGAGAAACAGAGTAGTAGCAGGATTAATCCTGATTGCAATCGCAGCACTTTTGGTACTGTGGAAATTAGAAGTAATTACCATCCCTGCATTCTTCAGTGGCGTTGGATTCGGTGGCATTGTAATCTCCATCATCCTGGTAATTATACTGGTACACAGTGCTGTTAACTTATGGTATACGGGTATTTTGTTCCCCCTTGCCATTCTGGGAATTATTTATGCAGAACCCTTACAGATTCCCGGAGCATTAGTTCCCTGGACACTGCTTGGTGTGGCTTTATTCGGAAGCATCGGTCTTCATCTGTTATTCCCCAAGAAGGTAAATATTCCTTACCACGGCCCCAGAAAGGCTCCTACACCGGATGCAAACGGTGATTACAAGAACGAGTGGACTAAGGAGAAGGATACCGAGGATAACGGTTATGTGTTCCACAGCCTTCGCATGGGTTCCGCAACCAAGTATATTCACACCAATAATTTTGTGGGTGCAGACTTAAAGAGCGAATTTGGCGAGTTGAAGGTATATTTCGATGGTGCACAGATTCCTGCCGGCTCCGCCAAAATCAATGTATCTGTAGCATTTGGTGACATGCAGATCTACGTTCCCAGAAACTGGAGAATTGATACCCATGTAACAACTGCCCTTGGCAATGCCAGCATCGATAACCGCGATGGTAACGGTATTCCCGATGGCCCTGTGCTTGAGATTTATGGCGATGTGAAATTCGGCGATTTACAGATTAGAAGATTATAAGATGTTGAATCGGAACAGATTAGAAGATAGTAATCCGGAAATAGATTGAGATAGAAATAGAATTAGAGTGAGACATGAAAAAGGGATCCCATGTGGGAGCCCCTTTTTCTATTTCTTAGTAAGCACGCACTCTGCTTACTTCTACACCGTTTAATCTGCCGATGATGTAGGTGCCGCCACTCATTGCTTTGGCTTCGTAGGTGATACCGCCGGTTGCTCTTGCATCGGAATATATTGCAACGGTAAGTACACCACCCTGTGCAGTTGCCGCAATGGTAATGGGATATGCATATGGATTCATGAATTTATAATCCAGTGTATTGCCGGAGATGGTAGCATCCAGTCCTTCCGGAAGATATCCAACGCCGTGGCTGTGAGGGTGACGCTCCAGAGGAACGATTCCTGCACGTAATACTGCAGTGTTCAGTGTGGAACTAACCTGACAGATTCCACCGCCGATTCCCTTCACATAGGTACCGCCGCTGATGACATTACCGGGACCGTATCCGTTCTCGACAGTTCTGGGAAGAATGACGGTGCTATAGGAAATTGCCTGTCCGGGCTGCAGTGTCAGACCATTGATTCTGCTTGCGGCAGTATGAATATTTAATGCTCTGTCCTGATTCTCACGATACTTGGTGGTACAGGATGACAGCAGTGTCATGCCGTTTAATCCGCTAAGGCTTGCTGCATCAATTACCGGAAGAGCCCCGGCAGCGCCTGTAGCAGGAAGTGCACCAACAGTCGAGGCGGCTCCCTTGATATAGTTAGCAAGGTTAAGATTTACATTTGTGCTGCCGTCTGCAAGGGCTTTCTTCACCAGAGGCATAACCTTGGAAGCATCCACTTCGGTACGTCCCTGGGTAATATAGCTTACATAGTTACAACAGTCTCTCACCCACAGAATGGAGTCGGTATCCAGACCGCTCTTAATCTGTTCCATTTCAGGACCGTAGACCTGTCTGGTATTGACGGTAGACTCATAGGTAAGGGTTACAATGGCAGGAGTCTCAGCAAGCACCTTCTCTGCGCCGGTACTTATTAGACCAACAAGCAAAAGTGCTGCGGTACACGCCATAGATATGATTTTTTTCATAGATCTCATGATTGCTCCTCATTTCATTCTTAGGTTAGTCACAAATACCTGGTTAGTATATCATGATAATGGGGTGCTTGTCACTTTTTTGTGTGATTATCCACATCATATAGCATTCCGTGCGACGATTGTGTATATTAGTAATATGAAGAAATTAGTATTAGGAATTCTGGCCCATGTAGATGCAGGGAAGACGACCCTGGCAGAGGGCATTTTGTATGAATGTAATAAGGTAAGGAAGCTTGGCCGGGTAGATCATGGTGACACGGTCTTAGATCATTATGCAGTGGAACGACAGCGTGGCATCACGGTATTCAGTAAGCAGGCCAATGTCACCTACGATGATCTCAATCTAACATTGTTAGACACGCCGGGTCATGTGGATTTCTCTGTAGAGACGGAACGAACTCTGTCAGTACTTGATGGAGCAATCCTGGTAGTTTCTGCTGTAGATGGAGTACAGTCCCATACGTTAACCCTGTGGCGCCTACTGAAACAGTATGAGGTTCCGGTATTTCTGTTCGTGAACAAGATGGATATGCCGGGAACGGATCGGGAGGCAGTCCTTTTAGATCTTAAGGAGAAACTGGATTCCTCGGTGGTAGATTTCTCACTATATGCTGCCGGTAATGAGGGTGGTTATGGATCCACAAACGATTTTCCGGAGGCAATGCTAGATGAACTGTCTATGTGCAACGAGGAAATGATGGAATCCTATCTGGAGACCGGAAGCATTTCTAAGGAGGCAATTATAGAAGCCGTGGCAGCAAGACAGGTATTTCCGGTGTTCTATGGTGCTGCTTTAAGAATGGAAGGTGTGAAGACCCTGTTAGAAGGTCTTAAGCAGTTTGGGCCTAATCCTGTTTATCCGGACGCGTTTGGTGCCAGAGTCTTCAAGATTGTCCGCGATGGGAACACAAGGCTCACCTATGTTAAGCTTACCGGCGGACAACTTAAGGTGAAGGATAACCTGACCTATACCGTGGAATCGGAAGAATATACTGAGAAAATCGACCAGATTCGGGTCTACGACGGGAATAACTATGTAACGACGGATATGGCATCAGCAGGAGAAGTGGTCAGCCTTGTTGGGCTTGATCATACCATTTCCGGATTGGGTCTTGGTAGTGAAAGCGATTGCGTTCGAACTACGTTGTCACCGGTTCTGACTTACAGAGTGGTACTGCCGACAGGCATAGATCCATTTACCGCGCTTGCTTATTTTCGCAAGTTATATGAAGAGATTCCCGAACTGAATATTACTTGGAAGGAGAGCCTTAAACAGATCCATATCCAGGTAATGGGTGATATCCAGACGGATATTATTAAGGAGATGATGAAGAGCCGCTTTGGACTGGAAGTGTCCTTTGAGAACGGTTCCATTGTATATAAGGAGACTATTGCAACCCCTGCCATCGGCATCGGACATTATGAGCCGCTCAAGCATTATGCGGAAGTGCAGCTCTATTTAAGTCCGGCTCCCACAGGCAGTGGTCTGCAGTTTGTCTGCAACCTGCCTACGGATAATCTGGATCTAAATTGGCAGAGACTGATTATGACTCATCTGAAGGAGAAAGCCCATGAAGGTGTTCTGGGCGGCTTCCCGATCACCGATATGGTCATTACCGTAATCGGAGGAAGGGCCCATCTGAAGCACACGGAAGGCGGCGATTTCAGGCAGG
>JAZLHG010000035.1:0-4197 GCA_045616705.1 Lachnospiraceae bacterium
AATTCTTTTTTTGATATTCCCTCTGGAATGTCTGGAAGAATTCCTTGACGATACATTTCTATACATGCCTTTTTGAACTCATAGCTGTAACGCATAAAAATACCCTCCTTACTGGTTGTCCAGTAAAGAGGGTACATATCACATAAGCAGGTGACTTTATCATTTTGATCTGATTATTATATCTTATAATACACTGTTTAAGAACTGTTTCGCTTTCTCAGACTTGGGATTACCGAATACTTCCTCAGAAGTACCCTCTTCCTCAATGTAGCCGTCATACATGAATACGACTCTGTCTGCAACCTCTCTAGCAAATCCCATCTCATGGGTTACACAAATCATGGTCATACCTGACGCAGCCAAATCCTTCATAACAGTCAGAACTTCTCCAACCAGTTCAGGATCAAGAGCAGATGTAGGCTCGTCAAACAGCATAATCTTAGGATCCATTGCAAGGGCTCTTGCAATGGCCACACGCTGTTGCTGTCCACCGGATAATTTGCCGGGATATACATCCTCTTTATCGGATAAGCCAACCTTAGCAATCAACTCTCTAGCCTTCTGTTTAGCAAGTTCCTTATCTTCCTTCTTGACGTTAACCGCAGCAACCATAACATTCTCAAGCACCGTCAGGTGTGGGAACAGGTTAAATCTCTGGAATACCATACCCATTTCCAGTAAACTCTGTTTATATTTCACAGTCTCCATTTTCTGGGTAATCTTACCGCCTTCTGCACTGATAAACAGCTCATCATCAATATAAATACTGCCTTCGGTAATTGTCTCAAGTGTGTTTAAGGATCTGAGTAATGTGGACTTACCGGCTCCGGAAGGACCAATAATTACAATTACTTCACCCTGTTCAACAGTCAGATTTACATTCTTAAGTACCTCAAGGGTATCAAAATTCTTACATAAATTCTCTGTTCTAATAAGCGCCATAGCCATCTCCTATTATTGATAAACCGAATACTTCTTCTCCAGCTTGTTGAATACAAAAGTAAATACAGCTGTGATAATTAAGTAAATAATCATCGCGGGAATGTATACAAGCGCTGTTGCTGATGAAGATGAAATTGCACGGGTAACCTTGGTCAGGTCTGACAGACCGATAATTGCTACCAGTGATACATCCTTAAGTACCATAATAAACTCGTTACCTACAGGCGGAATCAAACGTCTGACGGTCTGGGGAATAATGATTAATCTCATGGTCTGACCATAAGTCATACCCAGGGTCTTAGCTGCCTCATACTGACCATGGTCAATGGACTCAATACCCGCACGAATATTCTCTGCCAGATAAGCTGCCGTATTCAGCACATATGCAATGACTGCTGCAAGGAACGGACTCTGAATGGTCAATGCCGGATTAAACTGCGGCAGACCAAAATACAGGAAGTAAATCTGCATCAAAAGCGGTGTTCCCCTGAAGAAGAAAATATACGCGCTACAAATCTTATTTATTACCATAATCTTGGACATCTTGCCCAGTGCCAGAAACAGACTGAGAATTAATCCAATGAACACAGACACAATTGTAATCACAATTGTCATCTTCGCTCCGTTTAATAATTGCGGAAGCCATAACCCAATTTTCTCTAAATTACCCATGTTAATTCCTTTTACAGACGTTAGTCCAATTATTAATCTACATTAATAACATCTTCGGTGCCAAAATACTTCATTGAAATCTCGCCAAGCTTACCGCTTGCCTTAAGGGCATCAAGTGCTGCCTCAAGTGCTGCCTGAAGAGAATCATTACCCTTCTTAAGGCACATGCAGATAGGTTCCTTCTCAGATGCCTGCCATACGGTCTTATAGTTCGCAGCCTGGTCACCAAGGTAGTATGCAGCAACTACAGAGTCGGTACAAACTGCATCTACACGACCTGCCTTAATCTCATCAAAAGCATTAATAACCTTCTCATACTGACGAAGATCGGTATCAAGACCGTTTGCCATATGCTCCTGAACAAGATAGTCTGCTGTTGTCTCCATCTGAACTGCTACAGACTTGCCTGCAAGATCATTGATATCTGCAATTGTAGAGTCATTGGGAACTACGATTACAGGCGCATTTGCTACATAAGTTTTAGACAGATTATACTCAGCATTTCTTCCTTCTGTCCAGCTTACGCAGGAGAGAATTACATCATACTTATCAGTTGCCACACCGGCAAAAATACCATCCCAAGCGGTATCAACGATTTCAAGCTTCAGTCCCATCTCATCGGCGAGTGCCTGGGCAAGCTCCATATCGAAGCCAATGGGGGTAGCACCATCAGCATCAAAGTACTCCATCGGAGGGTATCCGATCTCAGTACCAACCATTAATACACCATCCTTGATGGTCTTGTAAGCGGCATCCCCGGCTGTGGTTGCCTCTGTTGCTGCTGCGGGAGCAGCCTCCTCTGCCTTACTGCCACAACCTGCAAGCATTGCTGCAGAAAGTGCAACCGTAAGTAAAATTGCCATTAATTTCTTCATAATATTTGTCCTCCTTCTTAAATATAAAGAAAACGACGTCAAGCAGACGCCGTTGTCTTAAGATAATGTATCATTATTATACACAATTTGTCAACTATATGCAGAATTTACACGCATATTTGCATATTTATGCAATTTTGAACCCGGGGACGGGGTCAGTAACTCATTTCGCATTCCAACCAAGGCGGGCGGAGGCAGCAGTTTATTTCGCATTCCGACCGGTCATCACCTTGTATACCTTACTGATAGACAATCCCTGTACCAATGTGGTAAACAGCACAATGGAAATGGCTGCAGCCATAATGTAACTACAGATTGACGCATCAAGGAACTTGGCAGTACTTAATGCAAGCGCCAGACACAGGCCACCCTTCAAGCCACCCCAGGTCAACAGCAGGGTAAATTCCTTATTATTAAATCCCCCGGGATTCTGTTTCACAAGGAGACTGGTTAGGTACACACCTGCATATCTTGCACCGAAATTGGTAAAGAGCGCTACTACAGCCACAACAATTGCCTTCGGTTCAAGCGACATATAGATCAGTGAGATACCCATCAGCACATACAACGCGTAATTAAACAGCTTATCAATAATATGCCAGAATTCTCTGTACCAATCCTCCGGATCCAACGTATTGTCCTCGTTATGCCATTTCTCCTTCATGGTAGAGAAGTAAATGCCACAGATTACCGATGCAATCACGCCTGAGAATCCAAACAGTTCGCAGACACTATAGCATACCGCAACAGTAGCTAAGGACATAATAATCAGTTTCAGCGGATCCTTCGTTAGCTTCATAATAAAGAAGAATACTACAGAGACTACCAGTCCAACCAGAATTGCACCACCCAGTTCCATACCCATAATGACGAAGAAATTGCTCTTATTGGTATCGCAGATTAGATCCTTCAGGAAAATAAATAGCGCTACACCTGTTCCATCATTAAACAGAGATTCTCCTTCAATTGTTGCAATAATGTCTTCACTAAGTCCTAATTTACTCAGAATACCGGTGGCTGCAATGGGATCGGTAGGAGATACAATCGCACCGATTAATACACAGGTCGAATAAGACATTCCAAGATGAAGAATTGCTGATAACGCCCAGAATACCAGGCCGAATAACGCAGAAGAAATCAGAGTTGTGCCAAGAGCCAGGAGGCTAATGGGCTTGAAGTTCTTCGCAAGGTCCTTAAGCCTTAATTCACTGGCACCGGAGAACAGCATAAAGCACAGCAGAATATCCATCAGCACCTTATCAATTCTGAATCGGTCAATGGTCTCCAGAATGACATCCATCTTCCATCCAATGCCCATCTCCTTTAGAACTAACAGCGCCACGCCAATCAGCAATGAACCTGCGAGCAGTGCAATCTCACTAGGCAGCTTCAATGTCTTCTCGTTGAACATCAGAATCAGAACAATAAATAGCAGAATAAAGGATAAAAATAACAGAAAATGCTCCATTCTTGGTCTCCTATTCCTATAATTTGCATAACACATAGAGCACAAAACACACTTAAAATCTTAAATCATAATCCTCAATCTGTCCATAGAATATAGTATTGACAACGCTCTTTATATCTGCTAGATTTGAGTTCAGCACACAGTGTGCTGAATGTGTTAATTTGTAAGCTACGTGCTAGCAGAGGATTTTCAATGGAACTCATTCGAGATGAGATCAGTACCCAGATTCTGGAGATAACC